>JBAVQO010000554.1:0-2029 GCA_049694135.1 Gillisia sp.
GTAATGTACTGCTCCATATCCTGGGTAGAAAGATTTTGGGAGGTGGTAATTACCTGTACCTGGTTATTTGTTACATCGGGTACTGCACCTATTGGTATTTGGATAAGAGAATACAAACCAAAACCAATAAGGAAAAAGGTGAACAGAAAAATAATAAGTTTATGGGTAATACTAAATTTTATAATACGATCCAGCATAGCTTTCTTTATATGTTGCAAATATAAATTTGAAGCCTTTTTTGCGGGAGAATGCTAGCTTAAGATTGGCTTAAAAATGAATTCTAAGAGTAGTTCCTTTGTGGAGTTCGCTTTCTATTGAAAGTTTAGCGCCAATGGCATTTGCAGATTTTCGGGCTATTGATAATCCAAGGCCGTTACCCGAAATTTGTTTGTGTTTTAAGGCATCAGACCGGTAAAAACTATCGAATATTTTGTTCAAATCTTCTTTTTTAATCCCGATGCCTTCATCTTTAACTAAACAGGAAATACCGCCTTTTTCAGATTTTATTGAAATAGTAACGCTGCCGTCTTTTTCAGAATATTTAATGGCATTTTCAATAATATTATCGAGTATTAAATACGCGTAGTATCGCGGTACCTGATATTCATGAGAATTATCTGACTCAACTTTTATATGCAGTTTTTTGGCCCGGATGGTGTTTTTGTATTTGGAGAGAATTTCATCGATCAAAGTTTGCAGGATTGCTGAACTTTCTGTTCCCGGTTTTGAGGGAGCTTCCATTCGGGCCAGGGTTAGCAGTTGTTCAAGAGTAAGCGTCATTAAATCGATAACCCCCAGGCCATAATTTATTTTTTCTTCATATTCACTGGTGCTTCGTTCTTTTTGGATTAAAACTTCCAGCGTTCCACGCAATGAAGATAGCGGTGTGCGTAATTCATGAGAGGCATCTGAGGTAAATTGTTGTTCGCGCTCTATTGTTCTTTCAATACGGTTAAGAAGTTCGTTTATAGCTGAAGACAATTCGTGCAATTCATCCTTTTTTTGAGGCAGAGGTACGCGTTGATTCAGATTTTTTCGGGTGATGGTGTTCGTGGTCGAAATTAGCGTTCGTATGGGGGCGATACTGCGCCCTGCCAGGAAACTGGAAATAAGGAATAATCCCAATAATACAATTGGATAGAGAATGAGCAGCGTATTGCCCAGGTTTTCAATCACTCTGGAAGAACCTTCGAGGGACATGGCAGCTAAAACATACCCTTTTAAATTTCCGTTTTTTTCAATAGGGATTTGAACCTGGCGAATAGGTTCGTTAGAGAGAAAGGCATTAAAATGCTGCCCCGCTTTCTGGTTTGCAGAAGCGATCAGATGCTTTTCTTTTAAATTGGGCGATTTATCAAAGATTTTACCATCTTTTCCCGAAAGCTCTATGAATACAGGATTTACCTGCACCTCCATATGTTCCCGCTCTTCGAGTTCTTTTTTATTTGAAAAATAGACACTGTCCCCGGCTATGGTAATTTCACGTGTATGTTTTTGTACTTCGAACTTTAAATCTCTGTCCAAATTGGCATATACGGTACTTTTTACCACAAAAAAAATCCCCAAAAATACCAGTGCGATTATTAAACCGGTCGCTACGATATAATGCAGTGCAATTCTATTTTTAAAATTAAGCTTCATTCAAATAACTTCTGAAAAATCAATTTTTGGGAAATTTGCTAATCTTTTACGATATATCCTACTCCACGAATTGTCTGAATATGATTTTCCTGCTCTCCCAGACAAAGTTTCTTCCGCAGCGAATTTATATAAACATCAATAACGCTCGAATCATAATCAAAATGTATATCCCAAACCTGTTTAATTATTTCGGTACGTTCACAAACCTTTCCTTTTTTCTGAAGCAAAAAACGTAATAACTCGAACTCTCTTTGCGTAAGGTGAACCTCAGTATTATTCTTAAAAACCTGATGAGAATCCTGCTTTAACACAATATTTCCCACCGAAAGTTCGTCGTTATCTTCTTTTGAATAATTGCGTAGCTGCACCTTTATTCTTTCTACAAGCT
>JBAVQO010000555.1:0-12440 GCA_049694135.1 Gillisia sp.
TGTTTTTCCCCTTTGCCACCAGCTCTCCTCCTACTTCAATAAGATAATCATCTACTTTATGCACATCGAGATAATGCGCGATAACATCTATCGTGTAGCCTTTGGCAATGGCATTAAAATCCAGGAATATCTCGGGTTTTTCCTTTTTTATATGGTTATCGGCCGTGATTTTCACCTTGTTAAATCCCACATATTGCATCATAGAATCTATTTCGGGGTCGGTTACTTCGGCTAAAATATGATCGGGACCCAGGCCATAGGCGTTTACCAGATTTCCCACCGTAGGATCAAAATAACCCTGGCTTTGCTTATACACCGTATCGGAATAAAGAAAGACTTTTCTGAAATTATCATCTACCTGAACAGTGGAATCTCCGGCATTTATCCTGGAAATATCGGTGTTCTTTTGATAGGTGCTCATGGACTGATTGATGTTTCTGAAGATTGAATCCAGACCTTTGGCAAATCCAAAGTCCCTGCCGGAATTATAATATTTTATGTGATAAGAAGTTCCCAGTGCCGTTCCTGAATAAACCTGTTCTTCTCCCCCTCTGTTTCCGCAGGAGATGGCCAAAATTGCCCCAAAAATCAAAAGGAAGAACTTCCTAAATTTCCTGTAATCCGTCATAATTTACAATATATTCTTTCCCGTGTGAAACCGGTTTTTCGTAATCGGCAGAATCTGCAAGGCCTACGCCGGCGTAAAAGGTTTGGGCTTCGAATTTTTGGGCGTGTTCTTTTATTTTCTGAAGACTTGCCGAATCCATTTGCCTTGGATCCTGTGGATATTCTATGGCTCTCACCACCACAAAAAAGAGTTTTTTATTTTTTAAAGCTACAAACTGCGGATTGCGACCAAGAAGACTATTAATTCCCAGGAATTCATATCCCTGATCCTCGAGCTCCTTTCCCACAATATTCATTGCGAGATTGTGAAGTTCCTGCTTTGAAAGTGCTCCTTCGCTCATATTAAAAAATCATTTTTAGCTTCCAAAAAACCTCATCGATAAAAAAAGCCACCCGAAGGCGGCTTTATATTTTTATTGATTGTTTACCCTCCGAAGTCGTCGAAACGAACATTTTCAGGTGGCACTCCAAAATCTTCGGTCATTTTCTGGACCGCTTTATTCATTAATGGAGGTCCACAGAAATAGAATTCAATATCTTCAGGTTCTTCGTGATATTTCAGATAATTGTCTATCACCACCTGATGAATAAACCCTACAAACCCGTCACCTTCATCATCAAGGCTCTTTTTAACCTTCCAGTTATCTTCTTCCAAAGGTTCAGAAAGAGCTAAATGAAAAGTAAAGTTAGGAAAATCACGCTCCAAAGCTCTAAAATGTTCGGTATAGAAAAGCTCCCTTTTTGAACGTCCTCCGTACCAGTAGCTTACTTTTCTTCCGGTTTTAAGCGTGCGGAAAAGATGGTACAGGTGAGAGCGCATAGGCGCCATTCCTGCTCCACCACCAACGTAAAGCATCTCGGAATCGCTGTCGTTTATAAAGAATTCACCATAGGGGCCGGAAATGGTAACTTTATCTCCTTTTTTTCTTGAAAAGATATAAGAAGATGCAACTCCAGGATTTACGTCCATCCAGCCATTTTTGGCTCTGTCGAAAGGAGGTGTCGCCACACGTACATTCAACATGATACTTCTACCTTCCGCAGGATAAGAAGCCATAGAATAGGCTCGCTCTACAGTTTCGCTATTTTTCATTACCAATGGCCAAAGCTTAAACTTATCCCATTCGTCTTTGAATTTATCTGGTTCTCCCGGGTGTTCTTCAGGATGAGCCGTAATATCAAAATCTTTATAGGCGATCTCACACCTTGGAATTTCTATTTGAATATATCCGCCGGCTTTGTAATCCATATCTTCAGGGATCTCCACCACAAATTCCTTTATAAAAGAGGCTACGTTATAATTACTGGTAACGGTAGCCTGCCATTTTTTAATCCCGAAAACCTCTTCCGGAATCTGGATTTTCATATCGTTTTTTACCTTTACCTGGCATCCTAAACGCCAACCATCGGCTATTTCTTTACGGGTAAAATGAGGCTCTTCTGTTGGAAGAATATTGCCACCACCTTCAGAGACTATACATTTACATTGAATACAGGTTCCACCACCGCCACAGGCAGATGGTAAAAATAATTTTTCGGATCCTAAGGTAGAAAGCAAAGTTCCGCCGGATCCAACTTCAAGGTTTTTCTCTCCGTTTACATTAATGGTAACTGGCCCTGATGGTACTAATTTAGCTTTCGCTCCTAAAAGGATGGCAACAAGCAGAAGAATTAATACTAAAAATACAATTACACTCGCTATTATAACTGTCATTGCTGATGATGTTTTTCTATTATAATTTAATACCCATAAAACTCATAAAACCAATTGCCATAAGACCGGTAATGATAAAGGTAATACCCAAACCTTTTAATGGAGCCGGCACATTGGAATAAGTGATCTTTTCACGGATCGCTGCAATTGCCAAAATGGCTAAAAACCATCCGATACCACTACCCAAACCGTAAGTTACCGCTTCGCCCACATTGGTAAAATCTTTTTGTTGCATAAACAATGATCCTCCCAGGATTGCACAGTTTACAGCGATAAGCGGAAGGAAAATCCCCAGAGCACCATACAAAGCAGGCGCAAATTTTTCTACCACCATTTCCACTAGCTGCACCATTGACGCGATTACCGCTATAAACATAATAAAGCTAAGGAAACTAAGATCTAAACTGGCATATTCAGGGCTTATCCATTGTAAAGCGCCCGGTTTTAAAAGATATTGATCCAACAAAAAGTTGATAGGCACGGTTACGGCCAGTACAAATATTACTGCCGCTCCTAAACCAACAGCTGTTTTAACCGTTTTCGATACTGCCAGATAAGAACACATGCCCAGGAAGTAAGCGAAAATCATATTTTCTATAAAAATACTTCGTACAAATAAATTTACATATTCCATAATATCTATGCTTTGCTGTTAGTGTTGTTCAATTAGTTTACGGTTTTTGGAACGCTGAACCCAGATAATAATTCCAACAATTATCAGCGCCATTGGTGCTAGAAGCATCAACCCGTTATTTTCGTATCCAAGTGCGTAAAGGCCGGTGGAATCTGCAACTGTGGCTGCTCTATGCCCTAAAATCTCAAATCCAAACAATTTTCCTGAACCAAGAAGTTCTCTAAAAAAAGCTACGGTAATCAATAAAAGGCCATAACCGGCACCGTTTCCAATTCCGTCTAAAAAGGATTTCCAGGGAGTATTTCCCAGAGCGAAAGCTTCCAGACGCCCCATTACGATACAGTTGGTAATGATAAGTCCTACAAACACCGAAAGTTGCTTGCTCACATCATAAACATAAGCCTTCAGCACCTGATCTACCAAAATTACAAGCGCCGCTACAATAACCAGCTGCACGATAATCCTGATTCGGTTCGGGATTAAATTACGGATGAGAGAAATAATTACATTCGAGAAGGCAACTACCACAGTTACCGCAATGGCCATTACCACGGCAGGCTTTAATTGAACAGTCACCGCCAGGGCCGAACAAATTCCAAGAACCTGAACGGTAATAGGGTTATTATCGTTTAAAGGATCGGTTAACAGTTTACGATTGTTCTTTGAAAGAAAACCTTCTTTTTCCTCGGAATCGGATAAGAACAGGATCATTTCCTTTTTTTTAGCCTCTTTTTCTTCAGAAGCAATGTTTTTATCTTTATTCATAATAATAAAATTATTGTACAGCTACTTTAAAACCTTGTTGTTTTTTGAAATAAGGCAAGTAATGTTTTAGCCGTTCTGAAATCATATTTGTTACGCCATTTCCGGTAAGAGTTGCTCCCGAAATTCCATCTACGCGGTTATCGGTCTTGTTGGAGTTTCCGGCACTTCCTTTTACCACCGAAACTCCTACCAGATTTCCACCCTGATCAAAGATCTTTTCGTCTGTAAAACGTTGTTGGAACCAGGCTTTGGTAATCTCTGCACCTAATCCCGGAGTTTCTCCCTTGTGATCGAAAACAGCACCTTTTACCGTATTTATATCATCTTTAAGAGAGATATAGCCCCAGATCGCATCCCAAAGGCCTTTCCCTCTAAGAGGTACGATATAGTAGGTTTTTCCGTCTACATTCGCTTCATATAAAGGGTAAATTTGTTTATCTACCGGTTTTTTAAGCTCTTTGGCAAGATCTACGCTAAAGGCATCTACCGAATTGTCTACCGAACCATCCTGGCGAATAGCGACTTGTTTTGTAATATACTTATCGAAATACTGTTTTGCCAGGTCTCTGGTTAAAGGCACTTTTTGGCCATTTTGTTCTACCGAATCAATCCCGATAGTGGCCAGAATATTTTGCATTTTTTCTTTACGAACATTGCCATTTTGAAGGGGTTGTAACGAAGTAGCTGCAAAGGCCAGAAGGCTGGCAACTAAAACTACCAATATCACAGCAAATATGATGGTATAACCGTTGCTGTTCGTTTTGTTTACTGTTTTTTCTTCCATAACTAAACTGCTGTATTAATTTGGGCTGTTGCAGTAGCGGCTCGTTTTTTTCTTTTTTTAATACTTGCGCTTATAACGTAATGATCTATAACAGGGGCAAAAACGTTCATAAGTAAAATGGCGAGCATAATACCTTCCGGATACGCGGGATTAAAAATCCGAATCATTATTCCGAAGAAACCAATTAAGAATCCATAAATCCATTTTCCTTTAAGAGTTTGTGCTGCAGAAACCGGATCGGTAGCCATAAACACCACTCCAAACGCCAAACCTCCAATTACAAGATGTTCATACCAGGGGAAATTTGTAAGATCGTTACCCTCTAATCCAAATGCGGGAAGAGAATTGAAGATGAAAGCCATTACTGCAGCGCCTATAAACCCGCTCACCATTATTCTCCAGCTTCCCACCTTTGTGAAAATCAGTAATAAAGCTCCTGCTAAGATACAAATTGTTGAAGTTTCGGCAATGGAACCAGGGATGGTTCCGGAGAACATATCCATAAAACTGTAAGTAACGTGGTGTCCTGCCGATAAAGATCCTAAGATGGTTTCCCCAGAAACCGCATCTACTTTTCCGGCCTGGCTTACCCAAACGGTATTTCCAGACATGTAAGTGGGGTAAGCAAAGAAAGCAAAGGCTCTTGCGGTTAACGCAGGATTCAGAATATTCATTCCTGTGCCTCCAAAGGCTTCTTTCCCAATGATTACTGCAAATACTACAGAAACACCAACCATCCAAAGCGGAATTCCGATAGGCATGACCATAGGAATAAGCAAGCCGGTAACCAGATATCCTTCATTTACATCGTGACCTCTAAAAACAGCAAAGGCAAATTCAATTCCCAATCCAACTCCATAAGAAACCACTACCATGGGAAGAATTTTACCGGCGCCGTATCCTAAAGCTTCCCAGAATCCAACTTCAGGTTGAATTTGGGAAAGATACTGGTATCCTCCATTCCACATTCCAAAAATCAAAGCCGGAATCAAAGCGATAACCACTGTGATCATGGTTCTTTTTAAATCTACTCCATCCCTCACGTGAGCTCCTGTACGAGTGGTGTGATTGGGAGTAAAAAGGAAAGTATCTATAGCGTTATAGGCAGGAGAGTATTTTTCAAATTTGTTACCTTTTTCAAAAGGCTTTTTAAACTTATCTAATTTTTGTCTTATCCATTCCATAATTAAACTTTTTAACCTACTTCGGTAATCATTAAATCGAGCCCCAGACGAATAATTTCCTGAGCTTCTATTTTTGAAGTATTGGTATAATCTATAAGTGCGAAATCTTCGGGAGCTACTTCATAAATACCCAGATTTTCCATTTTTTCAATATCTCCTGCCATACAGGCCTTAAGAAGTTGCATAGGGAAAATATCCATAGGCAGCACTTCTTCCATTTCGCCGGTTACCACAAGCGCCCTTTCTTCACCATTTAAATTGGTGTCTGGGCTAAACCTTCTCTGCGGAAACATCCAGGAAAACGAGGTTCTTGAATTGGAATGAATATGGTTGTAAGTAAAAGGCAGCCAACCCAGAAAACGATACTTATTGCCTTCAGGAATCAATGTTAAACAGTTGGCATAAAATCCAACATATTGATTATTGCTGATTTGTGTACCGGTAAGAACATCGCCCGAGATCATTCGAACACTGTCCGGAATATTGTTTCCAACCAATTCTGCCGAATTAGCACCGACTATAGCACGGTAATATTTACGATTTTTCGCTTCGCTCCCGGTAACTGCTATGGTGCGCTCGGCATGAAATTCGCCGGTTAAGAATAGATTACCTATGGTAGCCACATCTTCTGCCCCAATGGTCCATACCCTTTCGCCCATATTTACAGGGTCGATCTTATGAATCTGAATTCCCACATTTCCGGCGGGATGCGGACCGTAAACCCTATGAATTTCAGCACCTTTAATTCCGCTAAGCAATGCTTCAGAATTTTCATCTACTGAAATATGTACTTTTCCGGGGGTTAATTTCTGCATGGCGTACACTCCCTGTTGAAAAGCTTCCACTTTATCTTTAAGAACTACAGATAGATCTGCAGAAAGAGGCGCAGTACTTACCACGGACACGAAAATAGCTTTCGGAGTATCCATGGGATCTGCAATAATATCGTATGGGCGTTGCTTAAAAAAAGCGCCACAACCGCTATTCAGAATTAACTCCTTCACCTTATTGGCTTCAGAAGAAATAGGATCCACTTTTCCGAAATTCCGGTAAGAATTTGTAGGATCTGCCTCGATTATTACCTCGAGGATTCTACGTTTTTCCCCGCGTTTTACCTCTACAACGGTCCCGCTAACAGGCGACGTAAAACGTACGGCTTCGGTATATTTTGAGAAGAAAAGCTCATCTCCGGCCAGTACTTTCGCACCTTCTTTAACAAGCATTTTTGGAACTACTGAGTGAAAATCCGGAGGTTTTATTGCGTAAGTCTTAGACCGTGGGGCCTCTACAACTTCTTTTTCTGCCTCCCCTTTAAATCGTAGAGTGAGTCCTCTTTTAATTCGAATGTCTCTTGACATAGGATGGAGTGTATATTAAAATTTATTTTTTTAAGTGTGCAAATTTACTAATTTTAAGCCTACAACTCACAAAGAAAATAGATAATTTTCAATCCGACACTTGTTAAAAATCGAAGGTTCCAAATAGGAACGATTTTTGATATTTTTGTTGCTAATTATTTCTTGAATGAAGATATTTTACTTCCTAATTTTCCTGGCCATGGGCGTCAACGCACACTCCCAGCAACAGCCCGAGACTTCCCCTCCTAATTATATACGCAGCATAAATTTTAAAGGAAGTACAGAATATTCAGGAAATCCTATCCTAAAAGCAGGCGATTATTTATCTCTTTCTTTTGATGATATCATAGGCGACGAAGCCAATTATTACTATACCCTCGAATATTTTAATTACGACTGGACTCCGGGACAGCTTTCAAAATCGGAGTATCTTAACGGGTTCGATGACGTACGGATTACGCAGTACAAAAATTCTTTTAATACTCTGCAACCTTTTACACATTATGAACTTACCATACCTAATGCCGACACAAAAGGATTAAAAGTGAGCGGCAATTATATGCTGAAGATATTTAATGACAATAAGGAACTGGTTTTTTCCAGAAAATTTATGGTTTACGAACCGCTGTCGCAGGTGGCGGTAAGCATCAAGCGCTCCAGAGATTTAAAATATATCGACACGAAACAAGTCGTTAATTTCACTATAGATTCTCCCGATTTACTACTGAAAGATCCTGAAAAAACAGTAAAGGTGCTAGTCCTTCAGAATCAGAATTTAAAAACGGCTATAAAAAACGTGAAGCCACAATACACCATAGGCTCTCAGCTAATCTACAGGTATGACGATAAAACCGCTTTTTGGGCCGGTAATGAATATTTACAGTTTGACAATAAAGAACTTCGCGCTTCTACAGCAGACATAAGCCGAATAGAAGTTCAGGAACTCTACCACCATTATCTTTTTACAGACAGAACGAGGGATTCTGAGCCATACACATATAATCCGGACATTAATGGCCAGTTTAAGATTCGCACCCTCCAGGGAAAAGATCCCGATATTGAAGCAGAATATGTCTGGATGCATTTCAGCCTTGAAGATTATGATGCCCTGCAAGGAGGAGAAATTCATATTTATGGTGCTTTTAATAATTTCCAGATCGATGACTCTACCTTAATGACCTACAACAAAGATTCGGGGTTGTTTGAAAATGCCCGCTTATTTAAACAGGGATTTTATAACTATAAATATGTGCTGGTAAATCCGGATAAGAGTATAGCCCCGGGATTCGTGAGCGGAAATTTTGCTAAAACCGAGAATGATTACCAGGTTTTGGTGTACTTTAGAGACCTGGGAGCCAGGTATGACCGAATTATAGGTTTTGGTTCTGCCAACTCCACCAATATTACCAACTAACCAAAAGTTTTATGAAAGTAAAGCGGTCCTTGTTGAAGTATCGTGGAAATCACTGCTTGAATTGCGGGCATCCTCTAAAAATCAGTGATCGGTTTTGCCCCAGATGCGGGCAGATGAATAGCACTAAAAAACTCACTTTCGAGGATTTTATAAGTGAGTTCCTGGCTGGTTTTTTTGCTTATGATTCCAAAATAAGAAAAAGCCTTAATGCGCTTATTTTTCATCCGGGGAAAGCGACCAAAGAATATATTGCCGGCAAACGAACACAGTACGCCAATCCCTTCCGATTTTATTTAAGTATCTCGATTATATTTTTTGTACTGTACAGCTTTTTTAATGTTTATCAGGATAGCTTCTTGTTGAATGACAATGCCCCGACAGATAAGCAATTATCACCGCAGGAAATTCAGGAACTTAAAGAAGATTTAAAGAAAACTCCCGCCTCCCCTTCTCCACAGGAAGTAGACTCCATTATAAACAGTCAACTTTCTTCAAAAACCTATAAAGATTTCTACTTTACTCAAAAACAGTTGGATTCCATGCCGTGGTACAATGAATTAAAAAATCAGTTTGACCTTTATCAGCATTTTACCAAAGAAACCAAGATTGTTCAGCCCACCAAAGGACTGGATAGTTTAAAGCACGATAACTCTACCTATAACCGCTGGGTATATAAAAAATCTTACAACTTAAACACTATACAGGAAAACCCTTCTATTTTTATTGGGTACGTCGTAAACAAAATGCCCATTATTATTTTCTTCTTTTTACCCGTTTTTGCATTGGTATTGTGGCTGGTTTACATTCGGCGCCCTTACAATTATATGGAACATTTAATTTTTACCTTTCATGTACAGAGTGTATTTTTTGTTTTTCTGGGCATTGCATTATTTCTGGACCTGCTCTTCGGAACTGATTTTATAAGCGGGTTTTCCCTTTTTGTTTTTCTTGTCTATCTATATTTGGCTCTTCGGAGCTTTTATAAACAAGGATGGTTTAAAAGCCTTGTTAAATTTCTAATATTGAACGTATTATTTCTTATTTTAGCAGTTGTAGCAGCAGTAATTTCTTTTGCTATTTCCTTTGCAATATTCTAGAACTAATGATACAACAGGTAACAAGTGGTATAAAAATTTCGGTTGAAACAAACTTTGAAGGCACTTTTTATAAGAACTATAAAATAAATTTTGCCTTTGGTTACCATATTATTATAGAAAACCAGAGCAAAGATTCTGTGCAACTTACTTCACGGTTCTGGAAAATCAAAGATGCTCTCAACAAAACCGAAATTGTACAGGGCGAAGGCGTAATCGGCAAAAAACCGGTTTTAAAACCCGGAGAATCTCATACCTATAAGAGCGGGTGCCTTTTAACCGCTCCGTTCGGTGCTATGAGCGGCCATTATGATATGGTAAATTTTACCTCCACCCGAAAATTCAAGGTCAATATTCCCAGTTTTAAACTTTGCGCACCTTTCGCACTCAATTAAAAATTAAATTCGTTTACGCTTATTTCTGAAGAATTCAGATCTTCATATTTTAATTCACATTTCTCTTCTGAAGCTATAACCTGAGAAATACTTTGGGTTCTTACATAAGGCCTTTCCATAATAAGTCCTGTTTCCTTGTCTTCTTTTCCCGCAGAATGATGAAATTCCCAGAGTTTATCGGGAGTAATTTCCTTTTTCAGCAAAAAATCTTCGAACCAGCTTTCCCTCATTTTTTTCATTTCCGGAGTATAAAGAGGCGATGAACTCCAAATATGCGTTTCCAAAGGTAAATCCCGAAAATGTTTATTTTTGCCATCCCACACAAATTCCATAAACTTCAGTTTCTGCTGCCAATCGGCTATTATAAGTGTGAAGGGTTCGATCTTCTGTAAATTGTATTCCTGAATTTCCTTCTGAATATTCTGGCTGGCCAACCAGTCTTTTACAATTAGCCCTCTGCTCTTTCTGTATGGCGGCTGCCTTTTATGGGTTACAAACTCACCATTTAAAAGACACAGCACTCGTTTATGCTTACTTATGCCCAGCCATGTTCCTCCCGCCACCCGGTCTTTGGGAAAAAGCAGCTTCACTCCCTGATATTCTTCAAAAGAAGGAGGTAAAGTTTCACGCTGTTTAGCTTCATCGCGATTGGAAGTCAGCACAAACTTTTGTGGTGCATTAAGAGCGGTTAAAGTGACGGTACACATAGAAATTATTTAAATAATAAGCACAAATTACGCAAATTGTTAAGCTTTCATGAATGCATAGCATATTAAGCATAAAATCGTCTAAATTTTTTATCTTTAGCAACATTAAAACAAACATAAAAAAACCGAAAATTATTATGGGAAAAGGATTTTTTCAAGTACCGGTTGCAGTTAACGAGCCAATAAAATCGTATGCGCCAGGAACGCCGGAAAGAGAAGAAGTTTTGCTTACTTACAAAGATTTATACAACTCCAAAATGGAGGTTCCTTTATATATTGGTTCAAAAGAAGTAAAAACAGGAGATACTGGCACTATGCATCCACCTCACGATCATCAACATGATCTGGGTGTATATCACAAAGCCAGCAAAAATGACGTGCAGGAAGCAATAGACACTGCATTACAGGCCCGGGAAAAATGGGCAAATCTCGAATGGGAACAGCGTGCTGCGGTTTTCCTAAAAGCTGCAGATCTTATTGCGGGACCGTACCGGGCTCGAATAAACGCAGCGACTATGATTGGACAGTCAAAAACCATTTTTCAGGCGGAAATAGATTCTGCCTGCGAATTGTGTGATTTTCTTAGGTTTAACGTAGAATACATGTCGCAGATATATGAAGAGCAACCCGATTCTGCTGAAGGCTCATGGAATCGAATTGAATATCGCCCTTTAGAAGGATTTGTTTACGCTGTAACTCCCTTCAATTTCACAGCTATTGCAGGAAACCTTCCGGCCAGTGCTGCGCTGATGGGAAATGTTGCCGTATGGAAACCCAGCGACAGTCAGGTTTTTTCCGCACAGATAATCATGGAGGTCTTCAAAGAAGCGGGGGTTCCCGATGGAGTGATTAACATGATTATGGGAGATCCCGCCATGATAACCGATGTTGTACTGGCAAGCCCTGATTTTGCTGGAATTCACTATACAGGCAGCACTTCAGTATTCAAAAATATCTGGGCAAAAATTGGGAACAATATCGATAAATATAAATCCTATCCCAGAATTGTGGGTGAGACCGGTGGAAAAGATTTTATTGTAGCCCACCCTACCGCCAATGCAAAACAGGTAGCTACCGCAATTTCCAGAGGTGCTTTTGAATTTCAGGGACAAAAATGTAGTGCGGCCTCAAGAGTATATCTACCCGAGAGTTTATGGCCAAAAATCAAAGATTTTGTAATAGAAGATATAAACTCATTCAAAATGGGATCGCCCGAAGATATGAGCAACTTTATTACGGCTGTTATTCACGAAGCTTCTTTCGATAAGCTGGCAAGATATATAGATCAAGCCAAAAAAGATAAGAAAGCTGAAATTGTTGTGGGCGGAAATTACGATAAATCAAAGGGATACTTTATTGAACCCACCGTGATTTTGACTACAGATCCTCATTACACTACTATGGAGACTGAATTATTTGGCCCTGTAGTAACCATTTATGTATATGATGATAAAAATTTCGATGAACAAAAATGGGAAGATGTACTGCACATGGTAGATGAAACCAGTATTTATGCGTTAACCGGGGCTATTCTTTCCGGAGATCGCTACGCAGCTACTACTGCCACTAAAATACTTCAGAATTCGGCAGGTAACTTCTACATAAACGATAAACCAACAGGTGCCGTAGTGGGGCAACAACCTTTTGGAGGCGCAAGAGCCAGCGGAACGAATGATAAGGCAGGTTCCAAATTAAATCTTCTGCGATGGGTTTCTCCAAGACTTATAAAAGAAACCTTTGTACCGGCTACAGATTACCGATATC
>JBAVQO010000556.1:0-2808 GCA_049694135.1 Gillisia sp.
CCGATGAGCATAGCGGCAGGATCCTCGTAGATGAAGAACTTGCAAAAGAAGAGCAGGAAAAAATGCACCAGCTATTTGCCACTGCTTAGAAATTCAAAAAAATATTCAGAAAAAGGGACTTAAATAAGTCCCTTTTTTTTTGCTATTGATTTCATTAACAGACTTTTCACATAATAAGAGGTTTTATATTCTAACTTTATTCATACTAAAACCTGGTATTATGAAAAGGATATTAATTCTGCTGTTTGTTTTTGGTCTTACCTCGTGTGGGAATAACAACGGAAGGGAAAAAGAAAATTCCGGCAGCACGGAAACCACGATAACAAAACCTGAAAGCAGGAGTACGACTTCGGAAAGTTCCTCTCCGCAGGGAACTTCAGAAAAGGAACCCTCTTCAGATACCACTCCGGGAACTACTTCTGCACAACCCAGGAACCCTCCTGTAATCAGCGGAAACTATATAAAAAAAGAGGAAACTTCAGATGTAAACTGCAGCTGTTACTGCTTAAAAATTCAGTATACCTCTTCAGAAAAACTGTGCATCAGCCCCAACAAAATTTATGTAAATGTACAGTTCAAAAAAACCAAAACCGATACAATAAACGTATATTACAGCGGGGTGGCACCCAACAGCACGGATGGAAAAGACATTCCGTGGGACAAATTTGACACAAATGTACCTGTTGCCCTGATAGTGCCCGCTGATGGAGATGAAATTTCTCTCAATTGGTTAGGATTTACGATAAATGGCGACTTAGCAATAGATTATGCCATTTATGGCAAAAAAACTTTAGAAGGAAAATATAAAAAACAATAAAATGAAATCTCTCCTATTTGCAGCATTTTCCCTTTTCATTTTATCCTGCGGGAATGGAAATTCCAAAAATAACGATCAAAAACAGACTGCGAATGTTCAACCGGTTCAGGCCGAAGCTCCACAGGGTTTGGCAAAAGCCTATTTTTCTGGAGGATGTTTTTGGTGCGAGGAAGCTATTTTTGAAAGCCTGAAAGGAGTAAAAGAGGCCCACTCGGGATATGCGGGAGGAGAAATGAAAAATCCCACTTATGAAAACAGCGATGGCCATGCCGAGACCGTAGAAGTAATATACGATCCTGAAGTTATAAGTTACGAAAACCTGGTACGGGTTTACTTTGGCTCAGAAAATCCAACGCAGGTAAATGGTCAGGGTCCTGATCATGGAATTCATTATCGCTCCATCATTTTTTATCAGAATGAGCAGCAAAAAGCCACTATCGAAAAAGTAAAAAATGAGATAGCCAAAAATTACGATCAACCTATTGCTGCAGAAATTATTCCCTTTCAGAAGTTCTGGATGGCTGAAGATTACCATCAGAATTATGAAAGAAATCATCCTGAAAATCCTTATGTTCAGAACGTTTCTATTCCAAGAATCAACAGGTTTAAATCTAAATTTCCTGAACTTCTGAAGGAAAGCGCAAAGGAGTAAAACTCTAAGATTATTCTTACAGTCCGGAAAGAATGACTTTTTCAACTTCAGTGCTATCCCATTTTTCCTGAATATCCGGGAGTTCCATGACCTTATCCATAATTTTACGTTGCTTCTCTCCTATAGCCAGAGCCTCTGCATAAGGCTTGTCAGAAAAAGTAACCCTGGAGTATAAAGGAATCCAGAGGTCGGGATGCTTTTGGGAAAACCTATTTTCTATTTTTTTGCGAAGCAGGAATTTAGGATCGGCAGTTTTACTGCTCATTTCAATAAAGTTCTGATAACTTAACTCTGCTATGGCATCGGCATTGGGCTTCCTGCCGGATTGATAAGCCTGGAAAATAGCCTTCCAATCGTCTCCTTTTTCCTCGATGATGGAATCCAGCACCGCAATATCCTCAAACCCCGCGTTCATCCCCTGTCCGTAAAAAGGAACGATGGCATGGGCAGAATCTCCAACCAAAGCCACTTTATCGTTATAACTCCAGGGGAAACATTTCATAGTTACCATAGCGCTGGTAGGATTTTTAAAAAAATCGGAAGTGAGATTCAAAATATCTCCGTTAATGTCCGGAAAATATTTGCTGAAAAAGTTCTCGGCATCCTTCTCAGATGTTATTTTTTCAAAAGAGATTTCACCTTCAAAAGGAAGAAATAAGGTACAGGTAAAACTACCATTAAGATTGGGCATGGCAATGAGCATAAATTCTCCCCGTGGCCAGATATGAAAAGAGGTTTTATCTAGCTTATGAGAGCCATCGGGATTTGCAGGAATAGTCAATTCTTTGTACCCAACGTCTATAAAAAACTGCGAATAATTAAACCTGCTTTGCCGTTGCATCTTATGCCGTACCCTGGAAAATGCGCCATCTGCGCCAAAAACAAGATCGAATTTATATTCCTTCCATTCTCCTTTTTCGCTTTCACCTGTATAGACTTTTGCTTCATCGAGATCAATGTCCCAGAGTTTCTCTTCAAATTTGAAAATTGTTCCTGCCTGTTCGGCAAGATCTACCATTTTTCGATTTAGGACGCCCCGGGAGATGGAATAAATAGCCTCTCCATTTTTTCCATATTTCTGAAAATACAGGGGCTTATCATTAACGTGCATTGCCCGCTGACTCAAAGGAAGAGCTAGTTTACGGATTTCCTTTTCTATTCCCACTTTATGTAAAGCGTTCCAACCGCGATTGGACATTGCCAGATTGATGGACCTGCCCGAAAACTCTACCCTTCGAACATCGGGTCTGCGGTCAAAAACAGTTACTTTATGTCCTCTTTTCTTTAAATAAATGGAAAGAAGCGATCCCACAAGGCCGGAACCTATGATCGCTATATC
>JBAVQO010000557.1:0-5095 GCA_049694135.1 Gillisia sp.
CATTAGAACCGAAATGGCGCTTGATTTCAGATGCACTAGATAATTGCTTTCTTAATTTATTACTCTTAAAATCTATATACATCTAAAAAAAGTTACTTTAAAAGGGTAATTATTTTACAAATATAAAATAATTATTTAGCTTTCAAAGGACAACGAGGTGAAATTTAATAAGTTGATTATTAAGGAATGGAGGAATTGACGCCTAATAAAAGTATATTTATCGGTGATGTTATATTTTGTTGATTATTTTAAATGCAGACCATTATTGTTTTTTTGATAAACCGCTACACCATTAAATCATCTATATTTCATTTTTCTAGTTAACATAGATGGAAAATCATAAATATTAAGGTCAACTTATTTTCGTTTATCATTGGCATCTTTATCAAAGGCAATCAAATTAAACAGTTCACGCATTCTGCTACGGACACGGTTTCCGTAGCGTTCTTCGAGTTCATCTGCATTCAGGTTGGTAGTGGCGTGAGTTCTCAGTTTTGTCTGGAGAAAAAGTTCGTAACGCGATAGAAGGATTTCCCCGATTACATTGCAGTCTTTCCCGTAATGTCTTCCCATGGGTTCCACCCCCATATCGTCAAAACAGAAAAAACCACTCTCCCCGTAATCTTCAATGGTTTTATAACCGAGATGATTAAAAGCGAAAATAATATTCCTACAGGGCATTACCGCATATTTCCGCTGGTGGGGGACTAAAAAATGCAAGAGTTTCATCAGGCTTGTTTTTCCACAACCCACAGGTCCTGACAACAAAATCCCTTTACCGATGTCAATTCCGAATTTCTCACAGGTCTCTCTATCGTTAATAAAATAAGAGCATAGTTTTAATAAAACAGGCCGGTCTTTTTTATAGATTTTAAACTTTTTGCCGAACAGCAATTTGCCCTTGACATCCAGATACAATAGGATTTTTGGAAAATCGTAATGCACACATTTCCCATCAAAAGTCCCTAGTGAATATTCCACTCCACCTTCTTTTATTTTAGAGGGGTTGTCCATAATTTTTAATTTTTTTCGTTTTCAAATGGTCCCTTACTTCATAAGCATTAGAAGAATTTATACCTTTTTTAATCGTCTTTTCTTCTTCAAATTGTCCGGCATTATCCATCCAATTAACCGCCACAGCTTTCCAATTCCGAATGCTTTCACCATCGCTTGTAGTCCACTGGCTGGTTTGGTAATGATGGAAGAATTTTTGGGCATCCACGGCAGAAAAACCTTTTTTCTGAAAAAAATTAATAACGGCCTGCCCGTCCTTTGGTTGTTTGATATTATTTTGTTGTTTGGTATTGTTTGTATAAGGTACCAGTACTTGTTCGTTTATGGGATGGTACCGGTTCAGCAGTGGTTCATTTTTGGGACTGTACTGTTCTGCCAGCTGTTCCAATATGGGATCATAGTGTTCCGTAACCGGTTCATCACGTGTTTCAAGAATGGACATCCTTATTTTACTCCCCTTAAAGGGGTTTCGGGAGGGAAAATAACGGAGATACTCCCAGGTATGGAGTTCAGTAACACAGCGATGGTAGGTGGATGTGGATCCAATTTTGGACATGAGCATCATTTCCTTTCGGTTCACAAAAAACACATCCGCAAAGCGGCTGCTATTCCATTCCTGAAAAAAGGCCATATAAAGGCTTATATGGGTGGGATTCAGACGATCATCGAAATAGAACTTTTCAAAAGCCGCGTTGAGGAGCTTAATATAATTCATATTCTTACAAATCGAATTTATGATGTACCCGGTTAGCGGACATTACCTGTTGAATTTCTTCAGCATCATAATATATGATTCCACCTACTTTTGTGTAGGGCAACGTGCCGTTTATTCGTAAATTCTGCAATGTGCCAGGACTGACCTGCAATAAATTCATCACTTCCGAAGATTTCAGATATTTTTTTATAGCTCCTGAAGCTCGCTTGTTAAGCAGTTCTTTAATTTCATCGAGTAATTCCATTTTAAATTCCCGAAGATCGTCTGTGGTAATAATACTTGTTGGCATAATTAAATTGTTTTTAATAAATCCCACCGCAGGTTAAACTTTTTAAAGCGGTGGGATTGCATTGATTTGACTTTCGTTTTACAAAGTTGATTGGGTTTATGGAATATTTATCCCAATGAACATCGTAGGTCCGAAAAAATTTAACACAATAAATTTTATCCTATTTTGGAGAGAAATGAAGAATGGGAAGAATTTTAGGGCAGGATAAAAAATATAAAAGGCCGCATACAAAAAGATAATTCCTCTTTCGTAGTTACGAAGTCCTACGAAAAATTCTAGAGAGAATCATCAGTATTTATTTTTTGCTGAAGTTGGACGATAAGCTCTTCGAGAAACTTGGTTTTGCTTCCTTTTCGAGCTTTGATTTCAGAATAGGTCTTATAGACATTATCCAGTTTGACATTAAAGAAATCCTCAAAAGAAGAAGTAATGGAGCTTAGTTCAACCGCTCCGTTGTTCAACGCCCGATCCGAATAAAGTGCATAAATAAGTTCAATCAAAGCAGTTTTAGAAGCTGTCCATAATAACAGCTTATGTTTTTTATCCTCAAAAAGTTGGCGCGTACCCGGATTAAGAACCTGCAAGGACTCCCTTATATAATGGATATAGCGATACATAGCCTGAACCTTTGCCCAAAGCATATCGTGTGAAGTCGAGAATTCCGGATTTTGATAATAGTTGATTATTGGGGTAAAGGGAAAATTATTGAGATGATTACGCGTAAAAAACTCATTGTCAAGATACGTATGCCCCTGTTCCATATAATGGACGAAGTCGCTATTCCTGGAAAAAAATTTATTGATCTTCTTAATTTCCTTCTCCAGGAACCGATTCTGGTAACTCCTACCCGCTTTGGGTTTATTCAATTCACAAATTCGTACTTCAGAAAAATAGATCAGGTAACTCATGGGGAGCACCTTAATATTCTTAAAGAAATTTATTTCAGAATGCACATTTTCAAAATCCTCTTTATCTATAATGTCCTGCAATTTTGATAAGCATCTATTACAAATGGGAATAGCCAGCGCTGCCTTTTTCAGGTAATCAAACTCCGTTTCATGGATTACCTGATTAATTTCATTACTAAACTCTTCTATCACATTATCGAACATAGCATTTTCCTCTTGAAATATTATGTAATACCACGGCAGCTTACTGTTCAAGTGATTATCTGTTTAAAGTAGGGTTTCTGTGGTGTGGCAGATAAATGAAGGTTAATGGGCTTGATTTTCATTCCTTAAAACTTCCAGACGCTCCAGAAAAAAATTATCTCGAGCCTGGACGTAAGAAAATTTAGGAACAACCTGGGCTCCTACTTTTCTTTTCTCAAAAGCAGCAGTAAGTCCGAAATCTATTTTTTTAAATCCTAAATCCTTAGCTCGTAAAATTGTTTGAAATAATAACTGTCTGTACACCTGAAATTCCTTGGCATACTCATAATTCATACCTATATAATTAGGAACATAGGTGTGTCCAAGATTTTTATAACAAAACATCACTCCCACCACCGGAGGACACTCTGTTTTGGAATATTCCTTCTTTAAATACAGCAGGATGAATTCCCAATTCTTGTTACGAGACATTTCTTGTATTAACTCTTTGGGATAAGTAAAAGTATTTAACCCCGTATTATTCTCCTTCACATTTTTATAGAGGTTATGGCAATGGGTAATTTCTTTATCACAGAGGTCGCTTTTGATCACAACATCAAATTTGCTCCTGAAGGCCTCAATATCTTTTAAAAAATGTTTTCGGGATTTTTTAGATAACAAACTTATATATTCTTCGATAGAATTCCAGTGGAAGGTATCATAGAAAGAAGCTTCAGGCATTGTGATTCTCACAAATCCCTGGTTGAGCAAAAAATTATTCAATTCTAGGTTATCATTTGGGAAATCTCGCAAAACAGTCATAGATGGATTTCTTTTTTCATCTATTACTTCCATCTTTTTTAACAAAAGTTGAAAGGCTTTTTTCCACTGAGGATGCGATTGATCGAGATACAGATGGGTTCCCTCTGTAAAAATGGAACCCATGTTTAAAACTTCCGACGTGTTAAGGTAGGGATCGGATTTTCTTTTTTCTTCCAATTTCATAGATACGGATGCGGACGCGAGCATATCGTCTTTCCATAAATTGAAGGTCAAAAAAGTGCACAACACCGGAATTCCTTTTTTGTCTTTAATCACGAAATAATAAAAGTCCCAGTTATTTTCCGGACTTTTATTATTACAGAAGACTTTTTCAAGGAAGCTAAGCCCCGCCCAGTCGAAAACATTTCGTTCTCCCATCAACGAGTTCCATAACTTTTTATCTATACAATGTATGCTCCTTTCTTCTATAACTTCAAAAAGAGAGGGAAGATTTAGATTTTGTTCTTTTATGTTTAGTGGAATTTTGAACGCTCGTTTTACTCTGTTCAAACTACTGCCTGTTTCTTCAAGTACCAATGGAAAATGATATTGAATCGCCTGGGTTAATTCAGCTATTTCCTTTTTGCGATTATGACGGGAAATAGTAATTCGCAATCCAGTATTTTTTACCGGTACCGCGGGAAAAATTCCCAGGTTCACATAAAAACCTTCATCCATTAGTCTCTTAACTAATTTATATCCGGTTATAGGCAATCCGGTACCTATAAAGAAAACAGGAGAGTCATTTTTTTCTATTAAGGGGAGATCTGTTTGTTCCAACAGAGAATTAAAATACTGCACTTTTTCAAATAGTTCATCCTGTAGTTCGTAAATTTCAGGAGACAAATGAATATTTGCGGAAGCGATAGCAGCCCCCACAGAAGCTGGATCCAGTTGGGCTGAAAAGGTAAGTGGCCCTCCATAGGTTTTTATTCTGGAATGCACGGCCGGATCTGCACACACCATCACGGAACCACTTGCCCCGAATGTTTTACTCAGTGTTCCAAAAATTACTGTATTCGCCGGTAATTCTTTTAAGATGCTCATCACATATCCACTGCCATTTTTGCCTTTCCAGCTCATGCCATGAACATCGTCATAATACAAATGTAATTGAGGATATTTCAATGCAAGGTTGTTTAAATCTTCAATACGTGCATAATC
>JBAVQO010000558.1:0-1852 GCA_049694135.1 Gillisia sp.
GCAAAAATACGCTGTGCCCAAACAAATTCTCCTGTGGCCCGGTTAACTGAAAAAGGCATTTCCCGAATTGGAAGCCCGTTGGAAGATATAAATACGGCCATAGAAAACGCAGGAAAGCTCGAGGTATATAAACTTGAGAAAAATGTAAGTATTCTTGCCACGATTGCCGGTGCCGCTCCTATGATAGGATTCTTAGGAACGGTAATTGGTATGGTTTTAGCTTTTCATGAATTGGCAACCAGCAGTGGGCAGGCCCAGATGGGCTCTTTAGCTGAAGGAATTTACACCGCGATGACTACCACCGTGGCCGGGTTGGTGGTTGGGATTATCGCCTACATTGGTTACAATCACCTGGTAGTAAAAACCGATAAAGTTGTACACCAGATGGAAGCTACCGCGGTAGAATTCCTGGATCTTTTAAACGAACCTGCATAATATGAATCTCAGAAGCCGAAATAAAGTTAGCGCCGAGTTTAGTATGAGCTCCATGACGGATATTGTATTTCTGTTGCTAATATTTTTTATGCTTACCAGTCCGGCTATCACTCCGGAAGCTCTGGATTTGATATTGCCTAAAGCCAAGGGGAAAACTACCAACGTTCAGAATGTTTCGGTGAGTATCACCAAGGATCTGCAAATCTATGTTGATAAGGACAGAGTTAGCAGCAGTTCCTTAGAAAGTGCTTTAAAAACAAAATTGGCAGGTGTTGAAGATCCCACTATTATTTTACGTGCAGAGGAAGGAGTTCCAATTGAAAAAGCAGTTCATGTTATGGATATTGCCAATCGCAACAAATACAAAATTGTTCTGGCCGTAAAGCCTGAAGATGAAAATCAATAATATTCTGTGAGTTTATTAAGTACAAAATACGAAAAAAAATCTTTTACCATCACGTTGGTAATTCATGTGGTGCTTATTTTGTTGTTGCTTTTTTTCGGATTAACTTATTTAGATCCGCCGCCGGAAAACGGGATTGCAGTAAATTTTGGAACTTCCGATGTTGGTTCCGGCAAAACTCAGCCGTTAGAACCTGTAAAATCAGCCCCTAAAAAAACAACTCCTCCTCCTGTATCAACACCTAAACCCGTAGTGGAGAAAGAAGTGGTCACTCAGGAAAATGAAGAAGCTCCAGTAATTCAGAAAAAGGAGAAGAAAAAACCGGAAATTCAACCTAAAAAAGAAGAGCCAAAAAAGGTAGAGCCGGTAAAGAAACCTGATCCAAAACCCGATAAATCTACCACCGATGCCATGAGCAGCATTTTGAATGGTCCACCGAAAGACGGTACTTCAAAAGGCGGAGAAGGGAACGATAATGTTGCCGGAGATAAAGGAAGCCGGGACGGAGATCCGAATGCCAGCGCTTATTACGGAAATGGAATGGGGTTAGACGGTGATGGAAATTACCGATTAAGTGGACGCAGAGCGTTAAACAAGGAAAAATTTGTGCAGGATTGCAACGAATCGGGAATTGTCGTGGTTCAGATAGAAGTAAATCAACAAGGTCAGGTTACCAAGGCTATTCCGGGAGTAAAGGGAACAACGAATAACGCTTCCTGTCTTACCGATCCGGCCCGAAGAGCTGCGTTGGCCACAAGATTCAACAGCGATCCAAAAGCGCCTTCCAAACAAGTGGGAGTGATTATATACAACTTCAAACTAAGCGAATAAGTGTCTCAATATTCACAAACGCTGGAATGGATGTTCCAGCAGCTACCCATGTATCAACGGGTGGGACAATCTGCATTTAAAAAAGACCTTAACAATACCCTTGCTTTTGTAAGCCATTTAAATCATCCGGAAAAATTATTCCCTTCTATTCATGTGGGAGGTACCAACGGCAAAGGGTCTGTT
>JBAVQO010000559.1:0-1928 GCA_049694135.1 Gillisia sp.
CATCATAAGTGCCTTGTATGAAAATGTTTGCTCCCGCAATCGCGACTCCTTTTGTATCTATTACTTTTCCAGAAACGATCTGCTGTGCAGAAGAAATACCTGTTATTAAAAAGAAAAAAAAGAGATAAATAATTTTCATAATGAATCATTTTACCAAACAAAACTGATTCATATTTTATCATTTAACAGGTATTTTTCCCTCAACCGTACAAAAACAGAGATGAGTTGTGCGAAAAAAGTGGAGAAAGACCACAACCTTCCTCTTTTATAACATTTTTAACATCTTGTTCTTTATCTTCAACCTCTTAAATAAAACTCTATGACAATTTTTGAAGCCTTACGTCAGGAACATGAGATTCAACGGGAACTAGCGAAAAAGCTGGTGGCGACTCACGGCGATACCCAGGACAGAAAGAAATTATTTGAAAATCTTAAACATGAACTAAAAATACACGCCGATGCCGAAGAACGGCATTTTTATATTCCTTTAATCGAGAAAGATCTTACACAAAAAAAAGCACGACACAGCGTTGCCGAACATCATGAAATGGATGAACTCGTAGAACAACTGGAAGACACCGAAATGGATGCGAGCAATTGGTTAAAACTTGCGAAAGAGCTTCAACATTTGATCCATCATCATTTAGATGAAGAAGAACAGGAAGTATTCCAAATGGCGGGAAAAGCACTTACAGAAAAACAAAAGACTTCTCTGGCTTCGGCTTACAACAAGGAAATAAAAGAGAACCGTTAAAAAAAGCGAGCTTCCGAAAAAGTTATTTTTCGGAAGGTTAAACTTTGTCGTTCATTTTCATTTGTTTTTTATGGCTTTTGAAGGGCCTGATAATCAACCGTGCAGCTTTATCGAAATTTACGTAATTGTAAACCCAGTTAAAAAAGGTAACCAGGCGATTTCGGAATCCGATTAAAAACCACAGATGTATAAACATCCAGACGAACCAGGCAAAGAAACCACCGAACCTTAATTTTCCGATGTCTACCACCGCTTTGTTTCTTCCGACAGTGGCCATGGATCCTTTATCAAAATACTCAAAAGGCTCCAGTTTTTCACCTTGTATGAGTCTTATAATATTCTTTGCCAAATGTTTCCCCTGTTGAATGGCGGGCTGAGCTACCATAGGATGACCCCGCGGATATTCTTCGCTTTGCATGACGGCAATATCACCAATCGCAAAAACATTTTCATACCCGTTTACCTGGTTAAAAACATTTACTTCAAACCGGTTAGCCTTTTCTATAATAGCCGAGGCATTCAGCCCTTTTACAGGAGCACCTGTAACGCCGGCACTCCAGATAAAGGTGTAGGTCTTGAAGATCTCTTTGGTATTGGTAACCACTTCTTTCCCGTCGTAAGATTGAACCATGGTATTTAAATGCACTTTTACACCAAGATCATCAAGAAATTTAGCCGCTTTTTTTGAAGCGTGTTCGCTCATTGGTGGTAACACCCTATCAAGTCCTTCTAACAGATGTATTTGCATTTCGGAAGAATCCAGATCGGGATAATCTTTTGGTACAATATTGTTGCGCAATTCTGCAATAGCACCGCTAAGTTCTACGCCGGTAGGACCGGCACCAGCAAGAACAAAGTTTAGTAAAGCTTTTCTTTCTTCCGGATCGTCTGTAACTACTGCCTGTTCAAGATTTTCAAGAATAAGGCTTCTGATGTTTAGTGCCTGCGGAACAGTTTTCATCCACATCGCGTTTTCTTCAATGCTTTTGTTTCCGAAGAAATTTGTACGAGAGCCTGTAGCAATTATAAGGTAATCGTAAGCGATATCTCCAATGCTGGTATGGATCGTATTTTTTTCGGCTGATATAGAATTGACTTCTGCCATTCTAAAAAAGGCTCTTTTACTTTCCCTGGTGATCTTCCGAAGAGGATAGGCAATAGAATCGGGTTCCAG
>JBAVQO010000560.1:0-7149 GCA_049694135.1 Gillisia sp.
ATTCAGCAGCGATTCAATCTTTTTTGAATCGGGATAGGTAAGTAAAACAGGTTCGGTGTTAAATCCTACAATTTTAAGGTATTCCTTAAAGAGGTTTTCCCGAACAGCAATAGTGTCTTCATGTTTCCTGATGCAGTTATTTTCGTAATCTTCAATACTTGCCGCCGCGATTATTCCGCAGAAAGTATCGGTGCGGGTAACTATTTTGTAAAAATAATACGCCGGTTTTTCATCCTGAATAAACACTTTTTCTTCCTTGAATTCCAGATATCGATTTTTCACCATCTGAAATCGTTGTTCGCCCGTGATTTCCTGTTGGAATTTGTATCCGGGATTAATAATGTGCAAAAATGAATAGGGATTGTATTCCAGCTGCGCCTTCAGTTCGCCTACCGAATAATCTTCGTAAGGTCGTGATGCCACTAGCGCCGCCTTATCTTTGGGCGGTCGCACCGCTTTAAAAGGTAAAATCTTAGCCAAATTTGTCAGGTTTACGAACTGAACTGAGAAGAAACTTTTTCAGCCTTTTTTGATTCGGAATAATCGTAAAAGCCTTCTCCCGATTTAACACCTAATTTTCCGGCTCTTACCATATTGGCAAGCAGGGGGCAGGCAGCGTATTTTGGATTCTTGAATCCGTTGTACATCACTTCGAGAATGGAATAACACACATCAAGACCAATGAAATCGGCTAACTGAAGTGGCCCCATCGGGTGAGCCATTCCCAGTTTCATAACCGTGTCGATCTCGTAAACTCCGGCTACGCCGTTGTATAAAGTTTCAATGGCCTCATTGATCATGGGCATAAGAATACGATTGGCCACAAATCCCGGATAATCATTCACTTCTACCGGAACCTTATTCAGTTTTTTGGAAAGATCCATGATCTTTTTGGTTACCTTATCGCTGGTGTTGTATCCGCGGATAATTTCTACCAGTTTCATTACCGGCACCGGGTTCATAAAGTGCATTCCAATTACCCTTTCCGGATTGGACACGGCAGATGCTATTTTGGTGATGGAAATAGAAGAAGTATTGGTTGCAAGAATAGTGTCTTCGGAACAATTGGTGTCCAGCTGTTCGAAAATCTTATGTTTCAAGCCTTCGTTTTCGGTCGCTGCTTCTACTACCAGGTCTACGTTTTTTACTCCGCTGGGAATATCTATATGCGTGGTTAAATTTTTTAAAGTGCTTTCTTTTTCGGCTTCAGTAATCTTTTCTTTGGCCACCATTCTATCGAGATTTTTGGAAATGGTATCCATTCCCCTCTGAAGGTTTTCCTTAGAGATATCTATAAGATTTACTTTGTATCCAAATTGGGCGAAAGTATGGGCAATTCCATTTCCCATAGTTCCGGCACCTATAACTGCAATATTTTTCATATTAAAATGTTTTTTCTCTTCTGAAAACTGAAGAAAATTAATTTTTAAAACTTTCTATCACCAGATTTGCCACTCGTAATGCCTCGGCGCCTTGCTGAAGTGTCACTACGGGCGTAGTGTTATTCTCTATGGCATCGGCGAAGGTTTCCAGCTCATCAAGGATCGCATTGTGCGCTTCTACCCGGGGATTATCGAAATATATCTGTTTCTGAATTCCTTCCGCATTCTGAAGGATCATGGCAAAATCATCGGGTTTTTCGGGAGCATCCTTCATTTTTACTACTTCGCATTTTCGCTCCAGAAAATCTACTGAAATGTAGGCATCCTTCTGAAAAAATCGGGCCTTGCGCATATTTTTAAGAGAGATCCGGCTGGCGGTAAGATTGGCAACGCAGCCGTTTTCGAACTGAATTCGGGCGTTGGCAATATCTGGGGTTTCGCTTATCACAGAAACTCCGCTGGCATAAATATGTTTTACTTTCGATTTTACCACACTTAAAACCACATCAATATCATGAATCATTAAATCCAGTACGACCGGAACATCGGTCCCCCGCGGATTGAATTCGGCCAAACGATGCGCTTCAATAAACATGGGTTGCTCAATTTTATTCGCAACCGCCCGAAAAGCAGGATTAAATCTTTCTACATGGCCTACCTGTCCTTTTACGTTGTGATGTTTCGCCAGCGCGATAAGTTCTTCAGCTTCAGAAAAAGTTGAAGTAATGGGTTTTTCAATAAAAAGGTGTTTTCCGGCGGTAATTACAAGTTTGGCGATCTCAAAATGTTTGATGGTAGTGGTAACCACATCGGCTACATCTACCGCATCTATCAATTCCTGTGGAGAATTGAAACTTTTATATCCAAATTCCTTTTCGGTTTTTTCGGCAATTTCCCGGTTAGCATCATAAAATCCTACCAGTTCATATTTTGAAGACTCCTGGAGCAGTTTTAGATGGATTTTTCCCAAATGTCCTGCTCCGAATACGCCTGCTTTAAGCATGTGTTTACATTTTCAACAAAAATAGTATTTCTCGGGCTAAAGCCAATACCATTTTGATTGTAAATAGGTTAGTGCAATCGTTAAATAAAAACTAAAATCTCTTTTGAAGGCCAGCGATTGTTTGTTTATTTTTATGGCGTAAAACTAACAGGAGTGCTTAAAGATACATTTAAACATAAAGGAAAACGGCAACATTTGGCCGAGATCGTGGCGAGCAAAGGCATTACCGATAAACGTGTGCTGGAAGCTATCAAAAAGATTCCGCGCCACCTGTTTATGGATAGTAGTTTTGAAGATCACGCCTACCAGGACAAGGCTTTCCCCATTGCTGCAGATCAAACCATTTCTCAGCCTTACACAGTGGCCGTTCAAACCGAACTTTTGGAGGTTAAAAAAGGAGATTCCATTCTGGAAATCGGAACGGGAAGTGGCTACCAGACGGCGGTTTTATGCGAAATGGGTGCTAAAGTATATTCTATAGAACGCCAGCTGGAATTGTATAAAAAGACCAAACTTTTTCTGTCAAAAATCGGGTACAGGCCTAAACATCTTAGCTTTGGCGATGGTTATAAAGGCCTGCCGGAATATGCGCCTTATGATGGAATAATAGTAACTGCAGGTGCCCCTTTTGTACCCAACCCTTTGCTGGCACAGCTAAAGATAGGAGGGAAGCTGGTGATTCCCGTGGGTGAAAAAGTGCAAACCATGACGGTTTTTACCCGAAAATCAAAAAAGGAATTTGATAAGAGGGAAGCGGGTGATTTTAAATTTGTACCGCTGTTGGAAGATAAAAATTGATTTAAACCCGGGATCAATTAGCTTCCAGAAGTCCTAAAAATTTAATACCTACAACAATAGAACTATTTGTCTGGCCATCGTATTTGGACACCACATAATCTACACGGAATAAATTGAATTTGCTAAGCCCAATATTATCAATTCCCAGGGAATATTCAGAATAAGGTTTTTTATCGGTAATGGTCAATAACTTTGCGCCCGCAATGAGGTTATAATTCAGTTTGTTCAGCAACGGAATTTTCCCCAGAATCCATCCCTGGAAATCATGTTCCAGGTGCGCTTCAAAATAAGGTTTATTGGTGCTGAAGCTGTAGTAGGGCAGCAGGTTGAATTTGTTTAAATAATGCGCGTCATCTGCAAAGGTTTGGTTACCATTAAAATGCTGGTAATCCAGGAACGAGATATCTTCGGCATTTACAAAAGTTCCTCCTTTAAAATTATAACTAAAAATTCCTTTGTTTCCCAGGGGAATATGTTGTGTTACCGATGCCCGAAATTCACTGTAATCGCCATCTTCCAGAGACGAGCCAAGGCCGCCTTCGTAAGAAAGATACAGGGTAGGATATTTGTTGGAGTCTTCGTGCAATTTCATATTGGGGTAACTCATATATTTCTGATCGAAATTTATTTTTCCTCTCAGTTCCATCTTGAAGATATGATCGCTCTCGAAAGCAGAAGTTCCCGTGTTTTGAGGTTGCAACGGATTATTGGAAGTAAATTCGTGGTTATTTCGGTCAAAAAATGTCTGATCTGTGGTGTTGTAAAGGGGCTGGCGCCACTGATAACTAAAATCGGAATACAACTGAAACCCGTTGAAAAGCTCCTGCCCATATTGAAGGCGGGCAAAAGAACGTTCATAGATCTTCATATAATTATTTTCGAAAAGCAGCGTGGAAATCGTGTTCTGTCGCTCGGGAATGGGATTAGTGTCATTTATCTGAGCCGTTTCCGAGCCTCCCGAAACGGTTAATACAGGACGCGAAAAGTTGTTGAATTTCCTCTGAAAACCTCCCGAAATCCTAAAGCGCTCATCGTTAAAGCCATAGTTCATCTTTGAAAAAACGCTCCAATAATTTTCGCTGTTTTCACCCTGATGTTTTGTAAAACTTACCAATTCGCCAATGTTCCAGCCTTGTACTGTATTGAAATTCGTGCCCGGCAACGGCGATGAAAAATGAAGATTCTCCTTGTTATAAGAATCGTTATATGTATAGCCGAAAATCGCATTGCTTAGCGAAAATTTATTGGAAACAGCATCTACAGAGTCTAAGTAAGTTTTGCTTTTGCGCAGCTGCTGAATAGAATCTTTTTTATGATAATCTTCCAGTTCCTCTGAGGTTAGGGGAATGGGTCGGATCTCTTTCCAATAAAGCGAATCTTTTTTGTTGGCTTCCTTTTCAAAAGAAAGAATTTCATTGCCGAAGCTTTTCTTATCGAAATCGGGATTAAAATCGTAATTGCTGTAAACCGCTGTAAACCGGCCGTCTCCGGAAACTCCCAGCATCTTAAAGGTAAAATCCACCGTTTGGGAGATCTTGTTCCAAAAGTCATTTTGCGGCGAATATTTAAAATTCTGACTAAAAGTTAAGGTTTCTATGGGGTCAAACTGAATGGCTTTACCGGTGGTTTGTAATTTTACACCATAGAGCTGCCAGGAATCTTCAACTATGTAAATATCACCATAAAATACCCGGTCATTCTCCCTTTTTGGTATTACTTTTATTTTATTTATGAGGTGTCCGTAATCGTCATAAAAAGTTCCTTCCATCAGGAAATTATAATAATTGAAAGCGTAATCTGCCAGGGGAGAAACCACTTTTGCATTGATGTCCAGGGTGTTCTTGTAGAACGAAAAATTGGATTCCTGGGCGGAATTTAAACTGAAACCATTATCATTTCCACTGATTTTTGAAGCGATGATCTTTTCTCTGAAATCGTCAGGGGCTTTAAAGGCTATTTTAGATATGGTTTCGCTCAAATAAATAATTCCGCTTCTTGTAGAATCCAACCCGCCTCCAAAGTCGCCTACGTCCTGTCCCAGCACCTTTTCCGGCACATTTTTCATCCGCCACAAGCCGCGGGAATAATAATCGGCCGTGTATTGGTTTATTTTAGCATAATTCTCCTGTCGGTGGGCGATGGCTTGTCGCATGATAATAGCGGCGGGATTTTCTTTGGAATTAACGGTTACTTCCGGAAGATTTGTGCTTTCAGAATTTAAGCTGACGTTCAAAACATAAGGGAAATGCTGAATTTTTATTTCTTTATGAAATGTTTTGTATCCTAAAAACTGAAAAATGATCTCATAGCTTCCCGGCTCGGTGATATCCAGCTGGTACTTGCCTTCTTCATTGGTATTGGTTCCCTTTTCTACGTTGGCGGTATAGATATTTACATAAGGCAGCGCTTCGTTATTTTGGTCTGTTACTTTGCCGGTAACCTGGCTGTAATTCTTGAAGCCAAATAACAGAAATGAAAAAAGAAAAAGGTTTTTTAATGTCATAAAAGATTTTGTTTCTGAAGATGAAAACTAGCGATACTCTTTGTTAATTCTATCCAGGCGGCGTTTGCTTTCCCGATCTTTTATGGTCTCTCTTTTGTCGTAGATTTTTTTACCCTTGGCAAGTGTAATTTGAAGTTTAGCCAGTCCTCGTTCATTAATAAAGAGCCGTAACGGAATGATGGTAAGTCCGGAATTCTTGACTTCTTTCTCTAATTTCCGCAATTCCCTGCGCTGTAATAAAAGTTTCCGCTCGCTTTTAGGGTCATGTGTAAAATGGCTTGCATGGGAATATTCCTGGACGTGCATATTTATAACAAACAGCTCATGATTTGAAAATTCACAAAAACTTTCGGCAATGGACGCTTTTCCTTCCCGAATGGCCTTGATCTCTGTTCCCTTCAATTTTATTCCGGCGGTGTACTTATCCAGGAATTCGTATTCAAACTTTGCTTTTCGGTTTTTTATATTAATGCTATTCTTCATATTAACACAAAAATAGGAAGCTTTGTTTAGATAGAGCAGTGGGGTTGTATAATTTTTAACAGCTGGGCTATATTATAATTCTTATCAAAAATCTTCTGCTGGCCAGAAGCGGCGATTTTCTTTTATCCTTTTTTGATTATATTTGAAACAAGTAAAAAAATTTATGAAGTATTTTATTGTATTGGCAGTAGTGCTTTCCCTAATGTCCTGCCAGGAAGAGAAAAAAGAAATTACCGCTTCCGAAATTATTAATAATGCTATAGACAGTGCGGGTGGTCCTTTATATAAGCAGGCAACTATCGAGTTTAAATTCAGAGAAAATCATTATAAAAGCGTTCGCAATGGTGGGGAATTTCATTTGGAGAGAACTTCAGAAGATACGCTGGGCAATACCTATCGTGATATTTTAAGCAATACAGGTTTCGAGCGATACAGGAATGACACTCTGGTAAAAGTGGCAGATTCTACGGCAAGAAATCTTGGGAGCAGTGTTAATTCTGTGCATTATTTCGCTGATTTACCTTATGGTTTGAACGATAAAGCAGTGAATAAAAGTTTGGCAGGCGATGCCGTTATAAATGGAGAGCATTATTACCAGGTAAAAATCACATTTCAGCAGGATGGAGGCGGGGCCGCCCATCATGATAAATTCATGTACTGGATCAATAAAAAAACATTTACAGTAGATTATCTGGCTTACAAATTTCACGAAGACAAAACGGGGATTCGTTTTAGAGTGGCTTATAATCCGCGGGAAATCAACGGAATTCGTTTTGTAGATTATAAAAATTATACGGTTGAAGATCCCAATACAGATTTAGCCACCCTGGATGAACTATACGAACAGGGGAAACTCAGCCTGTTATCGGACATCAAGACCGAAGATGTACAGGTAAAAATTCGCGAGTAAGGATTTTATATAAGGCGTTCACCGTGTTGAGAATCATCTAATCCCCGGTGTTCGTGATCTTCCTTCACCC
>JBAVQO010000561.1:0-2896 GCA_049694135.1 Gillisia sp.
CTTGTGGGACCGGAGTTGAAGGAAAAACTTGGTGTAATAAGAACCGAGGAGCTTCTTGCCGCAAGACGGACGGATGGTGGAAAGCAATTTTTTACCCGCGCCAATGATTTTGGTTTCACTAAAAACCCTGAAGAAACTTTTCAGTTTTGGGATAAAAATAAAGTGCTAAGTGATGTAGTGTGGAGATTCAGGAAATTTCAACCCGATGTAATAATAGACAGATTTAACCATCGAACTTCCGGCGATACTCACGGGCAACATACGGCCTCCGCATTGCTTAGTGTGGAAGCCTTCGAAAAATCGGGAGATCCTTCCCAGTTTCCAGAACAGTTAAAATATACCGATGCTTATCAGCCAAAAAGATTGTTTTTTAATACCTCTTCCTGGTTTTATAAAAATGAAGAAAGTTTTGAAAAAGCGAAATCAGGTTTCCTACAGATTGAAACCGGGGTCTTCTATCCCTCAAAAGGTCTTTCTAATCCTGAAATTGCCGCCCTTAGCCGGAGCAACCACAAAACACAGGGATTTGGAACCACCGGAAACCGCGGTAGCGAGGAAGAATACCTGGAACTTATAAAAGGAAAAATGCCCGCCGATGCCGATGGCATCTTTGCCGGCATTGATACTTCCTGGAATCGTTTAAAAGGAGGGAAAGAAATTGGCGAACTCCTGGCCAAAGTTGAAAGGGAATTTAATTATGAAAAACCTGCTGCCAGCGTTCCGAATCTTATAAATGCATATTCTTTAATAAAAGATCTTCCCGACTCCTTCTGGAAAGAAGTAAAATCTGAAGAAATCAAAAAAGTTATTGTGGATTGCAGCGGTTTGTACTTAGAAGCTTCAACTCCACAAATAAGCACAACACCTTCAGAAAAAATCGATGTTAATCTGGAAGCAATCAATCGGAGCGACGCCAAGGCAAAATTACTCTCGGTGGATTTCACCAAAGGACATACCACATTACGGCCCGAACGGCAATTAAAAAACAACAACGACTGGAAAGAAAAAACACTCCTGAATATTTCAGAAAATGCCCGGTACACCACTCCTTACTGGTTAGAAAATCCACACACAGAAGGAATGTATCAGGTAGACGATCAGCAACTAATAGGTTTGCCCGAAACTCCGGTGCAATATAAGGCAGTTTTTAATCTCGACTTCGACGGCACTCCTATTTCTGTGGAGCGAAACATTGTTTACAAAGCCAACGATCCTGTAAAAGGAGAAATCCATCAGCCACTGGAAATCTTACCTCCTGTGTCGCTAAGTATCAAAGACGAAGTGCTAATGTTTGCCGATACTTCGGCGAAAACGGTTGCTGTAAAGATCACTTCAGAAAAAGATGGAATTTCAGGAAAAATTCATTTAAAAATTGCCGAAGGTTGGAAAGTGTCTCCGGAAACCACTTCTTTTGATTTAAAAGAAAAAGGTGCTTCTGCAGTTGTAAATTTTAAGGTTATATCACCCTCGCAACCAGGATCTTCAGAAATGCAACCAGTAATAGAAATGGATGGAAAACAATATACAGATGAAGTAATAAACCTCGATTACGGATATATTCCCGTGCAAACCCTTGTTCTGCCTGCAAAGGCTAAACTTGTAAAATTAGACATCGCGAAAAAGGGTAAAAATATCGCCTATATTGAAGGAGTGGGAGACGATATTCCGGAGAGCCTTAGGCAAATAGGCTACAAAGTTACCATAGTTCCTGTTTCTGAAATCTCTGCAGAATATCTTGCTTCTTTTGATGCCGTGGTTACAGGAATCCGTGCTTATAACAAGGAAGATGCCCTGAAATATAAACAACCCGAAATCCTGGCATACGTGAAAAACGGAGGTACGCTCGTGGTGCAATACAACACTACCCGCGACATGGCTACAGACCAGTTTTCGCCATATCTGCTTCAAATTTCTCACGATCGCGTCACTGATGAAAACGCGGAAGTTACTTTTCTGGCCCCCGATCATAAGATTCTTAACAGCCCAAACAAGATAACAAAACAAGATTTTAAGGGATGGGTTCAGGAACGAGGATTATATTTTCCCGATAAGTGGGGAAAAGAGTTTACTCCTATTTTATCGATGCACGACAAAGATGAATCCCCTAAAAACAGCAGTTTACTGGTCGCCAACTATGGCAAAGGCTATTACATCTATACCGGACTGAGTTTTTTCCGGCAATTCCCTACTGGTGTGCCTGGTGCTTTCAGACTTTTTGCGAACCTTCTTTCAATAGGACAATAAATGAAATCGGAAGAACCTCATACCTGGAAAAAATCTTACACTCTGGTTCTCCTGGCAAACATTGTTTACCTAATCGTTTTTTATCTGCTCATGAAATACTTTTCCTGATATGAAGTGGATAGACTGGTTAGTACTTATTGGGACTCTTGCTTTTATAGTTGTCTATGGAATTTATAAAACCCGGGGCAGTAAGAAAGTAGAAGATTATATTCGCGGGGGAAATACCGCCCGATGGTGGACCATAGGTTTATCTGTAATGGCTACGCAGGCGAGTGCCATTACTTTTTTGTCTACCCCTGGACAGGCCTATCAGGATGGGATGGGTTTTGTGCAGTTCTATTTCGGATTGCCGATTGCCATGATAGTTATATGTATGGTTTTTATTCCTATTTATCACCGTCTAAAAGTGTATACCGCCTATGAATATCTCGAATCCCGGTTCGACAGAAAAACAAGAATTTTAACAGCCTTACTCTTTTTGATTCAGCGCGGACTTTCTGCCGGAATTACCATTTTTGCACCTGCCATTATTCTGTCGGCTGTTCTGGGTTGGAATCTCCATTCTCTCACAATAATAATAGGATTCCTGGTGATTATTTATACTGTTTCGGGAGGAACCAAAGCGGTTAGTGTCACCCAAAAACAACAGATG
>JBAVQO010000562.1:0-2042 GCA_049694135.1 Gillisia sp.
GATGCTGTTGATAAATCTACGGTGGTCATGGTGCACGATATTTTTTCACCGCCACAGGTAAGCCGTATTTATGCTTATCCCAATGTTGCGGCTTACGAAATTATAGCCTCGCATAATCCGAAATATAAGACGCTGGTGGGCCAAATAAAGGAGCTTACTCCAATTCCTAAACCAAAAGACACCACTCATTTAAATTATAACCTGGCCGCATTAATGGCTCATTTAGAAATTAGTAAAGGGCTTATTTTTTCTGAAGACTGGATCCAATCTTACCAGGATAGCCTCTATACCAAATGGAAAAAGGTTAATCCTGAAGAATTCCAGACTTCTAAAAGTTACGCTATGCAGGTCGTAAAACATATTGAAAAATGGATGGGCCACGATAACTATAAAGAAACCCGTACCATGTCCAAGTTTACGGTGATAAGCGATGATCCTGGCAGATGGCAACCAACACCTCCAGCATATATGGATGGCATCGAGCCGCACTGGAATAAAATTAGAACTTTTGTAATTAAAACGGCCGATCAGTTTAAACCTGCACCACCACCTCCATTTTCTATGGATAAAAATTCTGAATATTATAAACAACTCATGGAGGTGTACAATGTAAAACTGGAAATGAATAAAGAAGGAGATGAGGGCGAAAAGTTGGCCATTGCACAGTTTTGGAATTGCAATCCCTATGTTTCTGTAAACGTGGGACATCTTATGTTTGCTAAAAAGAAAATTACTCCCGGAGCACACTGGATTGGTATAACAAAAATAGCCTGTGAAAAAACAAATGCCGATTTCGATAAAACCGTGATGGCGTACACCGCATCGTCCATTACGCTGGCCGATGCTTTTATTAGTTGTTGGGATGAAAAATATCGCAGTAATATGATACGTCCGGAAACAGTAATTAATAAGTATCTTGATGAAAACTGGATGCCCGCCCTGCAAACTCCACCCTTTCCCGAGTATACGAGCGGCCATTCTGTAGCTTCGGGAGCTGCCGGTATAGTGCTTACCAGTATTTTTGGAGATAACTTTAGTTTTGATGATGATACCGAAACTCCCTATGCGTTACCGGTTCGCTGGTACAAATCGTTTAATGATGCTTCTGCTGAAGCCGCGGTTAGCAGGTTGTATGGAGGAATCCATTACCGCGCGTCCATTTATGAAGGATTAAAAGAAGGCAGAGATTTGGGAGCATACGTAGTTCAGAATTTGCATTTGACTGAAAATACCAACGATTTAGCGGCTGAATAATCCATGAAGAAATTCTTTTATGCCTTTCTTTTTATTGGAATCGCAGTAGTGGTGTGGTACTTATTTATTAAAGAATACGATTATCAATTTCGTTTTAATGCAAAGTATGGCCCCGCTTCGGTATATAAAGAAATTCTGCAGTGGGAAAATTTTGATGAAAAAGATTCACTTTTTCATATAAAACTTTTAAGGAAAAAGCCTTTTACAGAAATTTTACAGGAGGTAAAGCTGCAAGGCAATAAAAATCTTCGACTCCAGTGGGAACTGGAATATAAAAACGATTCTGTTACACGTGTGCTGGTAAATACTCTGGCTTCTGGACATTCACTTTCAAACAGGTTACAGATTCTTAATCCGTTTGCAGAAAGTACTTATGTCTCCCGATTAAAACCTAAATTAGGCCGGTTGCTTCAGGATCTTTCAAAAAGGCAGGATTCTTATTCTATTACTTTTAAAGATACACTTACTTCGCCCTCTGTTTATTGTGCTTACATCAAGACAAAATCTACGGCAGAAGGCAAAGCAAGAGCCATGACTTCTTACGTGGGAGAGTTGGAAGATTATCTGCAGCAAAATCATTTAAAACTGAAGGGGCATCCTATGGTGAAGATCACCCATTGGGATCTGCAAACCGACAGTATCTACTTCGATTTCTGTTTTCCTATTGAATATAAAAAAGGACTTCCCGAAACAGGGGATGTAAAACTAAAAGAAATAAAGGCTTCAAAATCTCTGCTGGCTGTTTTTCATGGCAATTACGGGCTTACTCATCTCGCCTGGTATGATCT
>JBAVQO010000563.1:0-3915 GCA_049694135.1 Gillisia sp.
GTTCTGGCGGGATGGTTCTTCTTTCAAAAATCTGGAATACTGGTTTTCTTATTCTTATATAAATTCTCAGCGGAAATATAAAAATTTTCCCGTGGAAGCAACTCCTGGTTTTATTGCAAATCATACCGCATCTCTTGTTACTAAATACTGGATTTCGAACTGGAGGTCACAGCTAGGCTTTTCAGATACTTTTACCTCCGGCAGGCCCTACAATGATCCCAATTCTGTGCAATTTATGGCCGAGAAAACGAAATGCTATAATAATCTGAGTTTTAACTGGGCTTACCTGCTAAGCGATCAAAAGATACTTTACTTCTCGGTTTCGAATGTTCTGGGAACAAAAAACGTCTTTAATTACGAGTATTCTTCCGTAGCAGATGCGAACGGGAATTATAATCGCAGAGCCGTAAGGCCAACAGCAGACCGGTTTTTCTTTGTGGGCTTCTTCTGGACCATCAGCGATGATAAAAAAAGCAATCAGTTAAAAAATCTATAAGAACAATTCATCTGTAAAATTCCACAGTCGGGGAATTCCTTTTTCTTTAAAAGAGATTTTTGAAGGTACTTTGATAAGAATTAAAAATAATTAGGAATGAAAAATACAATTTTACTACTTGTTTTGCTGGCTGCTCAAAACCTTTTCGCCCAGGCAGATTACGAAAAGGGAATGACAAAAGCCTTTGAGTTATGGGAGAATGGAAACCCCGAAGAAGCCTCGGCCTTGTTCGAGAGAATAGCAGCTGCCGAAAACGACAACTGGCTCCCAAAGTATTATATCGCTCTTGTAAACACCACAGAGGCTTTTAAACCTGAAAATTCATCAAAAGTGGAGGCTTTGGTGAATAAAGCACAAAATGCACTGGACACCGAATTAAATAAAAATCCTGAAAATCCCGAGTTGCTGGTCATGCAGGCAATGATTTATACCGCTTTAATAGCTCATGATCCTATGACCAACGGCCAAAAATATTCGGCTAAAGTCATGCAATTGTACAATGAAGCCGAAGCCATTGCACCAGAAAACCCCAGGGTTGTACTTTCAAAAGCACAGTTTGAGATGGGATCGGCAAAATTCTTCGGAAAAGATATACATCCCATTTGCGAAAGAATTAAAAATTCTTTGGTGCTTTTTGATAACTTTAAACCTGAATCGCATTTTTCGCCAAAGTGGGGAAGAAAACAGGCGGAAGCCGCTATTATGAACTGCGAACAATAAGAGATTTTTTCTGTACATGAAAACGAGTTTAAAAATAATCGGAATTGGAATTTTGCTTGGGGTCTTTTTATACGGCCTGGACGTGATATTTCGTATCTCTGCCGGAACTGCTATTACCATGGATTCCAAAGAATTTCTGAACCCTGTTTTTTACATTTTTTATACGCTCCCTCTTACACTCATAAATTTCTTTTTTTTCGATTATTTAAATCACAAAGTAAATTGGGAGAAATACGGGCAGAAATATAGAATTTCCCTGGGTTTCGTAGGTTCTGTAGTCATTACTCTGGTAGTACTTTTTCTTCTTAGAGTGGTACAAAAAGTATGGTTTGAAGGAGTGACCTACGCCGATTTTATCGCCCATGAAAATCTGGAATTTTATTTTACTTCCCTCATTGTAAGTCTTATTATTTCCCTCGCTTTTCACGCCTTCTATTTTTACAAGATGGTGCAGGAAAAGAAAGTGAAGGAGCAGAAGATCATCGCGGGAACGGCGTCGGCGAAGTTCGAAAGTTTAAAAAACCAGATAGATCCGCATTTTCTGTTCAATAGTCTGAATGTGCTTACTTCCCTGATAGAAGAAAGCCCTGAAAATGCTCAAAAATTTACCACTTCTCTGTCCAAAATTTACAGGTACGTACTGGAACAAAAAGATAAAGAGTTGGTGAGTGTACAGGAAGAACTCCGGTTTGCAGATACTTACATGAAGCTGTTAAAAATGCGGTTTGAGAACAGTATTTTTTATGAACTTCCCACAATGTTAAGCAACCCGGAGGCTAAAGTAGTGCCGCTGTCTCTTCAACTTTTATTGGAGAACACGGTAAAACATAACATTGTGAGCGAAAGCAAACCTTTGCATATCCGCATTTTTGAAGATGATGGATATCTGGTTGTAGAAAATGATTATCAGAAAAAGGAGGTGCTGGGCAACCGCAAAGGCGTAGGCCTCCAAAATATAGTAGATCGTTATTCACTGGTAACTCAGCGGCCGGTCTACATAGAAAATACCGAAGAAATATTTAGAATAAAACTACCAATTTTAACACAAAAAATTTCAATTATGGAAACAGCTACTAATGATCCCGATGATATTTACTTTAAAGCACGAAAGCGTGTAAAAGAAATAAAAGATTTTTATGGAAGTGTAATTTCTTTCTGTGTGATAATACCTTTCCTGATATTTATAAACTATATGACCTTTTGGGGTTTTCAGTGGTTTTGGTTTCCTCTCTTCGGATGGGGAATAGGTATAGTTATAAAAGGCTTTAATGTTTTTGGTTATGGCGCAGACTGGGAAGAACGCAAAATACGAGAACTCATGGACAAAGAAGTTGAACACAAAAACACCTGGAAATAATGATACCAAACCAAGAAAAACAGCGCTACGAAGAAGCAAAACACAGAGTAAAGAGAATAAGAGGTTTTTACATTCATCTTACCATATACATTTTTGTAAACACATTTCTAATTTTACTTAATAATCGACAGCCAGTGTTCTTTGGCGTTAAAGAAGTAGAATTTTCAGATCTTTACACCGCTTTGTTTTGGGGTATAGGATTATTCAGTCACTGGTTGGCAGTCTTTGGACATAACTGGATGTTCGGAAAAAAATGGGAGGAACGAAAGATCCAGGAATACATCGAAAAAGAAAAACAGGAAAGAACACGTTGGGAATAAAAAGTGATTTGACCATTAAAGAATTCAGAATGAAAACAATCATTATTGAAGATGAGAATCCTTCCGCCAGGCGTTTAAAACGTATGCTGGAAAAACTCGAGGTAAAAGTTGTAGCTGCATTAAGCTCTGTTCAGGAAGCTGTTGAATGGTTTCAAAAAAATGAACATCCGGAACTCATTTTTTTGGATATTCAGTTGAGCGATGGTTTATCTTTCGAAATCTTCGAAACTGTTGAAATTAACAGTGCGGTGATTTTTACCACCGCTTATGATGAATATGCGCTCCAGGCTTTTAAATTGAACAGCGTAGATTATTTGTTGAAACCCATAGATGATGAAGAATTGAAAACAGCGGTGCAGAAGTACAAAAAACGTGTTGGAACCGCAGGAAGCAATTTATCGGAAAAATTTAATTTTGAAGCGATAAAAAAAATTGCTGATAAATCCGGTAGAGCGGGATTATAAAAAGCGATTTACAGTGAAAGTAGGACAGCATATCAAGATGATTCCTTTGGACGAGATCGAGTGCATCTACAGCGAAAATAAAGGCACTTATATTTATACTCGCGAAAAAAGAAATTACCTGCTTGAAGCTACGCTGGATGCTTTGGAAAAAGAATTGCCTCCCGAACAATTCTATAGGATAAACCGCAAGTATTACATCAAACTTTCTGCAATTACAGATATTATAGCCTATTCCAACAGCCGATTAAAGTTAAAACTCAACAATTACCATCAGGAAGAGATCATTGTAGCTCGGGAACGGGTAAAAGATTTTAAGCAATGGCTGGAATAATAATCCTGTTAAATCCTTTTTTTTGGAAACCATTTTCACTTGTATTTCGTAAATGTTACAAGTGTGGGAGAGAATTGTTCAACAATGCGAACTTAAAAGTCTCTTCCGGCTTTTTTGATTTTTTGGTTGGTTGGTAGAAAGGTTTGTTCATCTTTAAAAGGGCAGACCTTTCTCTATTAATGATCTTAAATTTTATCAGGAATTTATAGCTCCCAGGGTATAAAGTC
>JBAVQO010000564.1:0-2712 GCA_049694135.1 Gillisia sp.
CATCTTAAGCAATAATGAAATAAAAGCGGCTTCGGTTCCTTTTCATAATATTATTTTCAATTCCTCCAGACGACTTAAGAATATTCTGGCCAATGCGGGTGAGGAATACGAACTGAATATGCGAAATTTAGATAAGGACATGTTCTATATCTACGGATGTATTCTTATTCTGAATTTTCATTACGATTATAACATTGATTTTTCCCGCCCTTTATACTATGACATCCCCGACGAGAATGGAATAATAAAGCATTACCGGGTGGCACTAAATGCCGATTTTATTGATATTGAACCCGGACAAAATGCGCGGGAAGTCACCGAAAAGGAAGTTGATAAACTTATTCAGAATATAGAAGATGTAGAATTGTGGAAGGAAATATTTCCTCCAAAAAGCTGGAATTTCAGAGGATTCGTTATTATTAACCTTACAGATGTTACTATAGATGATGCCATCTCTGAACTTAAAACAGCTTTGCTGCATCAGGAAGCATCAGACAGGGGAGAATTAATCAAATTCCAGGATATCTTCAGATCGATCTATCAATTACCAGATTTACGCGTGGGTTTTACATTTTTCAACAAAAGAGAAATGACCTTTGAGAGAATGAATAATAAGGAAGCCAATAGTTTTATTCTTGATGAAGAAATTTCCAGCGATTGTAAAACGGGAATTTGCGAGGAAGCTTTTCAAAAACTAGTGGAAGATCAAACCTATTACACCATTTCTAATGTAAACGCATATGCTAAAAAAAATAAGGACAAATTGTTATCGCAAAACCTTCAGAACGCAGGAGTAAAAAGTTGCATTCTGGCGCCCATTGCCAATAACCGGGAATTGCTGGGAGTTCTGGAGTTGGTTTCGTTTCGAAAGAACGAACTTAACAGCATAAATGCTATCAAACTCGACGATATTTTACCCTACATTGTTACTGCCGTAGAACGCAATAAGAGCGAATTAGAAAATCGTATTAAAGCGGTAATTCAAAGTGAATGTACTTCAATTCACCCCAGTGTGTTATGGGTTTTTGAAAATGAAGCCAAAAGATTTATTAAAGATATGGATGAAGATGGATTGGCGTCCTTTAAAGACATTGCCTTTAAAGATGTTTATCCACTTTACGGGCAAATAGATATCGTAGCATCTTCAGAAGCAAGAAATACGGCTATTCAAAAAGACCTGTTACATCAGCTGGAACTCATAGAGTCTATTATAGAAATGGCCTATAAACTTGAAAACCTACCCATTTACGATCAGGTTCGGCATAGAATAGGAGAATTCAAGACAGATTTAGAAGAAAACCTGAACGCCTCCAGCGAGCAGAAAATCTTCAATTTATTGCAGAAGGAAGTGAATCCCATAATGGAACATTTGTGCAAACAGTCTGATGATTTAGAAAAAAAAGTAAAGGAATATCAGGATGAGCTAAATTCGGAAACAGGAGTGGTCTATGATCATCGTAAAAAGTATGATGAAACAGTACAAAGGATAAACCGGAGTATGGCGCGGTTTTTAGATAAAAAACAGGTAGAAGCTCAAAAGATTTATCCGCACTACTTCGAAAGATATAAGACCGATGGCGTAGACCACAATATGTATATAGGAGAATCTTTAACCTATAACCGACCCTTCAATATGGTATATCTGTACAACCTGAGGTTATGGCAGCTAGGTACGATGTGTGAAATGGAAAACAGGTTTTATCAGCTTCAGCAGTCTACACCCATACAGCTTGATGCCGCTTCGCTTATTCTGGTATTTAATTCTACTCTTTCCATACGCTACCGAATGGATGAGAAAAAATTTGATGTTGACGGTACTTATAATGCCCGTTACGAAATCATTAAAAAAAGGATAGATAAGGCTCATGTAAAGAATACCGAAGAGCGAATCACCCAAAAAGGAAAAATTGTAATTGTTTATTCGCAAAGTAGTGACGAGAGAGAATATCTAAGATATATAAAATATCTGCAGTCGCTCGATTATCTGGGAGATGAAGTGGAACTTCTGGAGCTGGAAGATGTTCAGGGCGTTATTGGTTTAAGAGCAATACGGGTTAATATTCTTTATCATCCCAATCCGCAGGAGCCTGAAACCGCGCTGACTTATGAAGCTCTTGAAGAGCAATTAAAGAAGAATAGTTAAGGTTTTAGATAGTAAAAGGCAAGTACATACGCGATTACAGAAATAATGATTCCTACCATGAAAACGGTGTACGTAAGGCGCAGTAACAAATATTTACGATGAAGCACCTGCCCAAGCAAGTGTAAATCCTTCATTAATGACTCGTAAACGTAATCTTTATCTTCTATTATTTGGTTCATTCCCCACTGAAATTCCTTGAAAGGCATTTTGTGAAAGTTCCCGAAGAACAAAAGATTTACCTCGCGTTTCTTTACCTGCTCCTTTGTAAATTCTCCGGAAGTAATATTAGGTCTCGTAGACATTATGGAAAGAATGATGGAGGCCACACTAAACAACACCAAAATCAGGGTGGGGATAAGCAGGTGTTTGTTGCTTACCGCATCCAGTTTGGGTATAATGTTAGAAAGTGCGAGGGAAATTATAATGGCGTTAACCGAGAGTAAAATATTGGCTTTTGTGTCGGCAATGTCGCTTAGTTTGATATGATTTCGTAGGGTCACACGGAATAAACTCTGTATGCTTCGCTCGGGATTATCATTTTTATAGCGGGCCTTTAATTGGGCTTTTTT
>JBAVQO010000565.1:0-1707 GCA_049694135.1 Gillisia sp.
ATCACATTGTGGCTTCCAGCAGTTTGTATGGCGGCACCTATAATCTTTTAAGTGTTACGCTCCCTCGCTTCGGAATTACGACCACTTTTGTAGATCCTTCCGATCCTGAAAATTTTCAGAAAGCAGCACAGGAAAACACCCGCGCTGTTTTTATTGAATCTCTAGGTAACCCCAAACTCGACGTGCTGGACATTAAAGCGATTTCAAAATTTGCCCGGGAATTTAAAGTACCGTTGATTGTAGATAACACAGTCGCTTCTCCCGCTTTATTAAATCCAATCGCCCATGGGGCAGACATTGTAGTTCATTCTCTCACCAAGTACATTAACGGAAATGGTACCACTCTGGGCGGAGTGATTATTGATGCAGGAAAATTTGACTGGTCCAGCGGGAAATTTCCTGAATTCACAGAACCTTCTCCGGGATATCATGGGCTGGTTTATCACGATGCTTTACAGGAAGCGGCCTTTATTGCAAAAGTTCGGATTGAAGGATTGCGCGATCATGGCGCTGCTTTAAGTCCTTACAATGCTTTCCAGATCATTCAGGGATTGGAAACGCTTGAGATCCGCATAAAAAAACATAGCGAAAATGCGCTGGCGCTGGCAAAATGGCTAAAAGAACAACCGGAGGTAACCTGGGTGAATTATCCTGGTTTAGAAGAGAGTCCTTATTATAAATTGGCCCAGGAATATCTGCCGGATGGTCAAAGCGGAGTGGTAACATTTGGTGTGGAAGGCGGATTCGAATCGGCTAAAGTAGTGGCTGATGAAACCAGGATTTTCTCACTTTTGGCCAACATCGGCGATACAAAATCGCTCATTATTCATCCTGCCAGTACTACTCACCAGCAGTTAAACGACGAAGAGCAGGGATCTGCAGGAGTTAGTAAAGATTTGATTCGTCTTTCTGTAGGGCTGGAAAATCTTGACGATTTAAAACAGGATTTAAAACAGGCTTTATTGAAAATCAACAAAAGAGTATTGTTATAATAGAATGTTTATTACAGGCAATTTCCTCTGGAAATTGCCTGCTAATTAAAAAGAAAAAATGCTTCAAAATTTACAGCTTTTCGGTTTTACAAATAGTGAAGGAACCACTCAGGATATTCATTTTACCTACCAGACTTTGGGTCCGGAATTAGGCACAGCGCCTGTGGTTCTGGTTTTACATGCGCTTAGCGGCAATTCAGAAGTGGTGGGTTCTAAAGGTTGGTGGAATGAGCTTATAGGAATAGAAAAAGCCATAGATACCGGGGTTTACACTGTTTTAGCCCTTGATATGCCGGGAAATGGTTTTAACGGGAAACAGGAACATCTTCTTCAAAATTATAAGGATTTTACGCTAAAAGATTTTGCGAAAATTTATATCGAAGCTTTTCAGAAGCTCAAGATAGAAGTTTTTTTTGCAGGCATAGGCGGTTCAATTGGGGGTGCTTTGCTATGGGAAATTGCGGCATTGGTGCCCGATTTGTTCCAAAATATCATTCCCGTGGCGACAGATTACAAGTCTACAGAATGGGTAAAAGCGCTTTGCAAGGTGCAGGATCAGATTCTTAATAATTCTTTGGAACCTTTAAAAGATGCCAGAATGCATGCCATGACCTTTTATAGAAGTCCGGAGTCCTTCAAAGAAAAATTCAGCAACAGCGAACCGCACCGGGGGGTGGAAAACTGGTTGGAATATCACGGCAGTAAATTGGAGCAA
>JBAVQO010000566.1:0-1840 GCA_049694135.1 Gillisia sp.
CTCCTGGTGACCCCTCCTTTTTCAAACTTTTTAAACACATCATCGAGATCATACGCTACAAAAGCTCCCAACTGATAAGGATTTGCCGACACCCAAACTTTGCGTTCTTCAGGTTTAAAAACAATGCCATGGTGCGCGAGTAACTGGTCGATAGCTTTTTCGTTACCATATCCTACCAATTCCCCGTTTAAACCCTTTCTGTTTCGTAAAATATCGACAGCCTTTTCGGGAGTTAACTTGTCTTCCTGAGAAATCAACTGCTGCATTCGCTCGAATCGATATTCAGAATGACTTTGTTTAATAGCTTTAATATTGCGTCTATCCGTGGCGTAGGTTTTGCTTTGAAAATGATTACTGCACACCAGCTTATTTGAATTTTGAACATCGTACACTCCAATTTTTTTCGAAGAAACTTCTATTATAATCGCTTTTCGTTCTGAAGCGCTGCCCACCATAATAGCTTCACTCACAAAAACTTCCCTTTTTTTAGCTATGGCAATGGCTTCTTTTGTATTGCCTGCATACTGAAGAATTTCGCGTGCCACCAGGGAAATGGGATCTTTTGCCACCAGGGGAATTTTAGATTTTCCGGCGTTTATGGTAACTGTTAAACCTTTCTCATTCATTCCGCTCACCGTGCCTATCATTCCGCCCCAGGTATACATCATGAATTTGTAACCTTTATCGGGATTAAAAAAAGCGGCGATTTTTTGTTTTGCAAAGGTGTCGCCAACGTAAAAATCGAAATTTCGACCTAAAAGAAGTTCCCCGTCCGCGGTCTTAGAATCCCAGGCAGCAAAAGAAGTACAGCCTACCAACATAAAATCCTGCAGCGCATGACCGATATCATGAGCTCCTGTTAAATAGAGGCCCCGCACATAAGGAGGCGCGAAATAATCGTACTTATGAAGGTTAAACCTTGTAATCCCGTAGATTTCCTGTTTGTATTCTTCAGGAACATATTTGTACATCTTCCTGTTAAACCAGGCGATTATTTTGCTCAAAAACTGTCGGTAAGATTTGGAAGGAACCAGGCTTTGGATTTTATCCATAATCGCGTTTTCCTGGGTATGCATTAAATCCCGGGTAAGGCTGCCATTTATCATTCCCCTTTCCAGAGGGTCTCCTTCTACGTATAATTCCCAAATGCCGTATTTATTTTTTAAAAGTGTATTCTTTCCAATGGTATAAAGGCTATCATTATGTTTCACCCGCACAGTATCAATAGCATCTATTCCTGTGAGATCAGGACGTTGAGTCATAGATTTTTTGACCCCGCAAGAGGAAAAAACCAGCAGGAACAAAAATACGAGCAATGAAATTATTCTTTCTTTCTGCAACATCTTCTTATCTTAATTTCTGAAGCAGGATTACATCGTTCTGCCGATACACAATTTCAAAATTCAGATCGATAATCCACCGGTAATTATAATCGGGATCCAAAATTATTATTTTTTCGACGTTTGCACCTATCAAATCCTGTAAAGTATCCTGATACACCGTGGATTTTGCTGGGGAAATAATCAGATTTTTAAAGGACGTAAGCTCTTGAGGAGCCGAATTGAAGAATTGAAGATTAGAATGTTGCACTGCAAAACAATTGCGGGAAATAGCAATCTTTTTTTCGTCAGGTTCCATTCCATAAACCTTATTTTCATTTTTATAGTGAAGAAAAATGGCTAACGCGCCACATTCGGAATAAACATGCAACACATTTTCCCCTTTTTCAATAAAATTGGCAACTTTAAGAAAACGTTCCCTGTTGGAATCGAAATATTTTTTTTCTTCAGAAAAGACACTTTTATAGCGGTAATTGCTTAGCACTTCCTTTCTGTAATAC
>JBAVQO010000567.1:0-6424 GCA_049694135.1 Gillisia sp.
GTATATCCTATCTCAAAAATTAAAAGAAAAGCGGCCGATGGAAGGTTTGCTTCAGAAATTAAAGATCCGGAAAAGCGCAAGAAGGTGCTCGGTAGTTATTATGCAGTTTCTAATTATACCGATGTGAACTCCAAATTCGGAAGTATGGAAGATTTTCAAAATCTTGTAAATACCGCTCATGAAAACGGGATGTATGTAATTTTGGATTGGGTGGCAAACCATACCGGCTGGGACAATGTCTGGATAAAAGAACACCCCGAATATTATACACATAACGATAAAGGTGAAATTATAGATCCCGTAAATCCCGAAACCGGAAAATCCTGGGGCTGGACCGATACCGCAGATCTTAATTATGATAACAAAGATCTCTGGGCGGCCATGACCAATTCTATGGAATATTGGGTAAAACAGCACAATGTAGATGGTTTTAGATGCGACGTGGCAGCGGGAGTTCCTACCGAGTTTTGGAACCAGGCGGTGAAAAAGATCAATAAGATTCATCCCATTTTTATGCTTGCTGAAGGCGATGCTCCCGATTTGCTGAAGCAGGCCTTCGATATGGGTTACAACTGGAAAGGACTTCACCTTATGAATGAAATCGCCCAGGGGAAAGCAACTGTAAAAGCCTGGGATAAAAATATGAAGAGCGTAGACAGTATCTATGAAAATGATGATATCTGGATGAATTTTATTACCAATCATGATGAAAACTCCTGGAGCGGTACTGTACAGGAACGCTTGGGTGACGCGTCCAACACCATGCTTGCCCTTACTTATACTATTCCCGGAATGCCTCTTATTTACAGCGGGCAGGAATACGGACTGGATCGGCGATTAAAATTCTTTGAAAAAGATTCTATTCCAAAATCTAAGGGAGAGGTCTACTCTTTAATGGAAAAGCTCGGAAAACTTAAAAATAGCAACAAAGCTCTGGACGGTGGGAAAGAAGCCGCTTCTTATACAAGGCTGACAACATCAGAAGATTCCAAAGTTCTTGCTTTCCGTAGGGAGAAAGGGGGAAAGGAAGTTGTTTACATTGCTAATATGACCAAAGATCCTGTAAAATTTAGTTTAAAAGCAACCGGAAATTATACCGATTATCTTTCCAATGAACAAATGGAATTAAAAGAAGGTACAGAAATGAATTTTTCACCCTGGGAATACAAAATATTAGTAAATAAATAATTTAAGTCCTAAAAAAATAGCAAAAGAGCTCCCAAAGGGAGCTTTTTTTATGACTTATTAACCGAAAACGTTTGAGTATACGTCCAAATTAGGTTATATTCTTGAAATCAGATAGCTTTACATTAATGCAAAGAAAAATAAAGAAAATAGGAGTGTTGACTTCAGGTGGAGATGCTCCGGGAATGAATGCCGCTATACGTGCCGTGGTGCGTTCTTGTGCCTTTCAGAACATAGAATGTGCAGGAATTTTTAGAGGCTATCAGGGCCTTATAGAGAACGATATTGAAGATCTTAATGCCCGCTCAGTTAGAAATATAATTAGCAGGGGAGGAACTTTCCTGAAATCGGCGCGATCGCTCGAATTTAAAACTGAAGAAGGTCGAAAAAAGGCCTATCAAAATCTGAAAAATGCACACATAGATGCTCTTGTAGTAATTGGGGGAGATGGAACGTTTACCGGTGGATTATTGTTCGATACCGAATTCGACTTTCCAGTAATAGGTATTCCTGCTACTATCGACAACGACATTAAAGGAACAGATTATACCATCGGCTACGATACCGCCTTAAATACTGTGGTAGAAGCTATAGATAAAATTCGCGATACCGCCAGTTCTCATAATCGTTTGTTCCTTGTAGAGGTTATGGGCCGTGATGCGGGAGATATCGCCCTTAACAGCGGGATTGGTGCCGGTGCCGAAGAAATATTGATTCCTGAAGAAAATACCGGCGTAGACCGACTCCTGGAATCTTTAAGAAAGAGTAAAAAATCAGGAAAAACATCCAGCATCATCGTGGTTGCTGAAGGTGACAAAAGCGGAAAAAATATATTTGAACTCGCAGAATTTATCGAGGAGAATCTGGACGATTATGAAATTAGAGTTTCAGTTCTCGGGCATATTCAGCGGGGAGGTTCCCCCAGTTGTTACGATCGCGTATTGGCAAGCAAACTGGGAGTAGGGGCAGTAGATGCCCTGCTAAATGGTGAACGTACCATAATGGTAGGAATTCACCATCAGCAGGTGGTTTCTGTGCCTTTACAAACTGCCATACACGGCGGATTAAAATATGATAAGAATTTAAGAAGGGTGGCAGACATCACTTCGATTTAAAAATTTAAATTACAAAAGATGAGTACAAAAATTGGAATAAACGGCTTTGGCCGTATTGGAAGAATTGCTTTTAGAAATGCTGTTAAAAACAATGATGTTCAGGTAGTGGCTATCAACGATCTTGTAGATGTAGATCAGCTGGCGTATCTCTTGAAATATGATTCCGTTCACGGAAATTTTGACGGCACAGTCGAAGTAAAAGATGGACATTTAGTAGTCAACGGAGATAGCATAAGAATTACTGCAGAAAGAAATCCTGAAGATTTAAAATGGGATGAAGCAGGAGCAGAGATCGTGATAGATTGCACCGGAATTTTCACTACCAAAGATATGGCAAATGCTCATTTAAAAGCAGGTGCCAAAAAAGTGGTTATTTCGGCTCCTTCCAAAGATGCGCCTATGTTCGTAATGGGAGTGAATCATAAAGATGTTAAACCCGAAGATACAATCGTTTCTAACGCTTCCTGTACTACCAACTGTCTTGCGCCATTGGCAAAAATTATCGATGATGAATTCGGGCTGGTAGAAGGATTAATGACTACCGTTCACGCTACAACCGCTTCAGAATTTACGGTAGATGCGCCTGCTAAGAAAAATTACAGATTGGGTAGAAGTGCACTAAACAACATAATTCCAACCTCTACAGGAGCTGCAGTGGCGGTAACTAAAGTAATTCCTTCTTTAAAAGGAAAACTTACCGGGATGGCATTTAGAGTTCCTACCGCCGATGTTTCTGTGGTAGATTTAACGGTTCGTACCGAGAAATCTGCTTCGTATGAAGATATTAAAGCTGCCTTTAAAAAAGCTGCAGAAGGAGATTACAAAAATGTGGTTTCTTATACCGAAGAAATGGTGGTTTCTCAGGACTTTGTTTCTAACACAAATACCTGTAATTTTGATGCGGAAGCAGGAATCGCCCTAAACGATAATTTCTTTAAGCTAATTGCCTGGTACGATAATGAATTCGCTTATTCGGCAAAACTTATAGAATTAGCGGCGTATGTTGCCACTGTCTAACCTTCAATTTAGATTATAAGAAAAACAGGGCTGTTTAAAAGGGTTTTCAAACTGCTTTAAACAGCCTTTTTTACTACTTTAAAAATTTCACCATGATTCTAATAGCCGATGGTGGCTCCACCAAATGTGACTGGATTCTGCTGGATAAAAGCGGAAACCAGGTTTTTAAATCCCGAACGAAAGGTCTTAACCCTGCGGTTTTTCCCGAAAAAATGCTGGAAGAACGCATCCGGGAGAACTTAGATTTACATTCTGTAAAAGAAAAGGTAGAAAAAGTGCATTTTTTCGGGGCAGGATGCGGAACAGAGATTCCTCGAAAAAGACTGGAGGATATAATTGCTGCTTTTTTTAATAAAGCATTGGAAGTTATTGTTAAAGAGGATACTGTTGCCGCTGCCTATGCCGCCACAACAGAACCAGGCATTGTTTGTATTCTGGGTACAGGCTCCAACAGCTGTTATTTTGATGGGACCGATGTCCATAATGCCGTTCCTTCTCTTGGTTATGTGTTAATGGATGAAGCTAGTGGAAATTACTTCGGAAAAAGACTAATTCGCGATTACTATTATAAAAGAATGCCTGTAGAGCTTGCTCAAAAATTTGAAAGTTTATTCAATTTAGAGAGCGACGAGATAAAAAAGAATCTTTACAGGGAAGAAAATCCTAATACTTACCTGGCCTCTTTTGCAGAGTTTATCTTCAGTAACGAGCGAAACGGGTATTTCTATAAACTGGTTCATGAAGGAATTCAGGAATTTTTTCATTCTCGTGTTCTTTGCTTTAAACAAGCCCAGAGTTTACCGGTCCATTTTATTGGTACCATTGCCTTTTTTAGCGAAGATATCATTAGAGCGGTGGCCAAACCTTATAATATCGAGATCGGAAATATCGTAAGAAGGCCTATTGATGCTTTGTTGGAACATTATCGTAAAAATGTTTTAAATCTCTGAAAATCATCCCGCTAAAACGTAAATTTTATCTACATTTAGTTCAGAAACAGGAATAAAAGAGATCTTATTTTTAAGCTTCTCCTGTTTAATCTTTTATTGGAGTAACTAAAACTAGATGCTGGTAAAAATTTATGGAAGTGCCGTTTTTGGCGTGGAAGCAACAACTATTACCGTAGAGGTAAATGTGGCGACCGGCATTGGTTACCATTTGGTAGGTTTGCCAGATAATGCTATTAAAGAAAGCAGTTTTAGAATTGCAGCTGCTCTTCAAAACAATGAATACAAATTTCCGGGTAAAAAAATTACCGTTAATATGGCGCCTGCCGATTTACGAAAGGAAGGTTCTGCCTACGATCTTACTCTTGCCATAGGAATTCTGGCAGCCTCGTCTCAGATAAAATCAGAAACTATTTCAGAATATATCATCATGGGCGAACTTTCGCTGGACGGGAGCCTTCAGCCAATAAAAGGAGCCCTTCCAATAGCTATCAAGGCCAAAGAAGAAGGATTTAAAGGCTTTATTCTTCCCCAGCAAAATGTGAAAGAAGCAGCCATTGTGAGGGGACTGGAAGTGTACGGAGTAAACAATATTAAACAGGTTATAGATTTCTTCGATAAAGGAGAAGCTCTTGAAAGAACAGTTATCGATACCCGTCAGGAGTTTTATCAGGAATTGGAACATCCCGAACATGACTTTGCCGATGTAAAAGGCCAGGAATCCATTAAACGTTGCATGGAAATTGCCGCAGCCGGGGGACACAACATTATTCTTATAGGCCCACCCGGAGCAGGAAAAACCATGCTGGCAAAGAGACTGCCGAGTATTTTGCCGCCTATGACCTTGCACGAAGCTTTAGAAACCACAAAAATTCACAGCGTGGTGGGCAAGGTAAAAGAAAATGTGGGTCTAATGTCTCAGCGTCCTTTCAGAAGTCCACATCATACAATTTCAGATGTGGCTCTGGTAGGAGGTGGCGCGTATCCACAACCGGGAGAAATTTCGCTTTCTCATAACGGAGTGCTTTTTCTGGATGAGTTGCCTGAATTTAAACGAGGAGTGCTTGAAGTAATGCGCCAGCCACTTGAAGATCGGGAAGTTACTATTTCAAGAGCTAAATTTACCGTTACGTATCCTTCAAGTTTTATGCTCGTGGCCAGTATGAATCCCAGCCCAAGCGGATTTTTTAACGATCCCGGCGCGCCGCAGAGTTCTTCTCCTGCCGAAATGCAGCGTTATTTAAGCCGGATTAGCGGACCACTTCTGGATAGAATAGATATTCATATTGAAGTTACCCCTGTTCCCTTTGAAAAACTCAGCGAGGAAAGAAATGGAGAAAACAGCCTGCAAATCCGGAAAAGAGTGACCAAAGCACGGGAAATTCAAACGGAAAGGTTCAAAGAATCAGAAAAGGTGCATTACAACGCCCAAATGAGCGTAAAACAGATAAGAGAGTTCTGCAGTTTAGATGAAGCTTCAAAGACGCTGTTAAAATCAGCGATGGAACGCCTAAATCTTTCTGCCAGAGCGTATGACAGGATTTTAAAGGTTTCACGCACCATTGCCGATTTGGAAGGAGTTCAGGATATTTCCGGAGATCACATCAGCGAAGCTATACAATACCGTAGCCTCGATCGAGAGGGATGGTTGGGTTAATTTTCTTAAAACCGGCCCAAATTCCTTAAGGTCAGTCTTATTTATTCCGAAGTTTATAAATCCTTATGCCATATTTTAATACATTTGAGAAAATAACCTCGAAGCGCATTCAATTTTCCAAAAATGAAAAGAATTTTTATGATACTTCTTTTAGTAGCCATTACAGGCTGTAAAGGGAAAGACCGAATAAAGGCCGATGGACCAGCAAAAGAAACCCCGGACAGTTCTTCTAATTCCAGTCTTTCCCTGGATAATATTCTGGATGGTGGTGAAACTGTAAAACTTACCTCAGACGAAGCCAATAAGCTGGCGGAACTGCCTTTAGCCTGTATAAATACAGAATATCCCAATAAACTGAATCAGACGCTTTCAGGAAAAAAAGATATTAAATCTCCCAGTGCTTTACATCCCGCTTTTTATGGATGTTTCGACTGGCATTCTTCTGTTCATGCTCACTGGTCTTTGGTGCGCCTGCTGAAAGAATTTCCTGGTCTGGATAAAGC
>JBAVQO010000568.1:0-4909 GCA_049694135.1 Gillisia sp.
ACATCTTTCTATCTGAAAGTCCTTTTGAACTGAATGATGAAATTACGCCGCTTATTAAAGAATATTTTTTGAAACCTTTTCGCGAAAAAGAAGAAAATTATTATCAATTTTTTCACGATACCGATCTTGAATTCAACGAGTTATATAATCTTACCAATCAGGTTTTTGATGCCCCACAGGAGATCCATAAGGTTTCAAAAAAAATCACCACGCTGCTTTTTGAACAATCCTCGCATCCCCATATTAAAAGCGGCGAAGTATATGTAGTATATTTTGATAATGTGATGTTGAACAATGAAAAAACATCAGCGATAGGGATTTTTAAATCGGAATTAAAACACGATTTTCTTCAGTTTCAGGAAAAAGGAAGCATTCTTGAAATGATTATTCAGCAGGGAATAAACCTGAATAAACTGGATAAAGGAGCCCTAATTTTCAATAAAAATCGTGCTGAAGGTTACAAGATTTTATCGGTAGATTCCAATAAATATGATACGAAGTACTGGCTGGAAAACTTTTTAGGAGTAGATGTGCTGGCCGATGAGAATTTTTACACTAAAAAATACCTTAAATTTTGTCAGAATTTCGCGAAAGACGTGGTACTTCCTGCCGAAGACAAAAAAGAAGAGGTGATGTTCATGAACCGAAGTGTGGATTACTTTGCTAAAAATGATGATTTCGAAGAGTCAAAATTCCTGAGTTCTGTAATCGATAATCCGGCATTACTTCCTGAATTTCAAAATTACAAAACCGAAAAGGCGCCAAAATATAAAATTGAAGATCTTACTCAATTCCCCATTGCCAATGCAGCGGTGACTTCAGCCAGAAAATCGATAAAAAACACCATTAATCTAGATACCAATATTCAGATTAAAATGGATTTCATAAATCCGGAATCTGCCGAGAAATTTGTGGAAAAAGGATGGGATGAGGAGCGACAAATGTATTACTACCTGGTTTATTTCAATAAAGAGCAAAAAAGTTAGTATCCCAGAGATTTCGTATTTACATCCTCGTAATTCCGTTTTACAAATTCGAGCGCGGTGCGCAGAATCTGGCCCATTGTGCGTGCTCTTTTAAACTTCATGTCCCTTGTAAAATTGTATAGATCTTTGCGGAGCTCTCTTACATTTTCCTGAGTCGAAACATGATCGTTGATCATGCACCTAATCAATTCCTTAAATCGAGTATGGGCGTTTATCATTCTTTTTGCCAGCAGAGACCGTTCCTCCTTTCGATATTGTTCTATAGAATTGTCCTGCAGTTTCTGAGTAACAAGTTCTACCATTTTATAATTTTCTTTAAAAAACTGGGGCCTGTATACTTTTAGATTCCCCTCGTAACACTGCTGGTCGAAATCTATGGCGCGAATGGTATAATCTACATGATCAAAATCATGAGTGGGAATTACCACGTAGTTATAAGAACGCATATCGCCCAGCAACCGCACCATACAACGTTCGTTGAATTTTACAAACTGCTTGGCAATCTGCGTTTTTGCGCGTTCATCACAAGAAGGCAACTCCTCTTCAATAAAAACATCACCAGGTATTCCCGCAATATGCTCTTCGATCAAGGTATCCTTATAAACCAGAAAATTTATACGATGCGGGGAAAGAATATGCTCTACTTCGAGGCCATAAATGCGGGAAGCATCCGCAAGTTTCACATAAAAATAGGTGAAACTGTCATTTAAAACGTTTCTTACTTTTATTCGGAATGGTTTGGAATTCCCGAAGGTGCAGTAATCGATCGCGTCGATATTCAAGAATTCCAGCGAATCGTCGCTGCCATCGGAATGCAAAATCGTATACACATGCTTTAAAGATTCGTCGATTTCATTTCTTTCGTGATCTGGATAATAACACCGCACCCACAAAGTATCCTCGTCGTGCCTGTCGTAAACCGTGATGGAGCCGGAAAACCTTAGCAGATCGTCGTAAAAAACAGGGATTTTGGTGTTTCGGTTATATTTCGCCAGGTATTTATGAAACCTTTCGTTCACAGGAAACGAAGGTTTCTTCCTGGACATTAATCTTTCTTGCATACATCAATTTTTTCAAAAATAAGGCTTCTAAACCAGTTATGCTGTAACAAATTGTTAACTTCATCGTCAGATATGTAAACAAACACAAGCTTGGAGACAATTCTTACCCTCAATAATCTCACAAAAAATTACGGAGCGCTGGTTGCTGTAGACCATCTTTCCTTCAGCATAAAAAAAGGGAATGTTTATGGCATTTTAGGCCCCAATGGCAGTGGTAAATCGACTACTCTTGGAATGGTATTAAACGTTGTGAACAAGACCAGCGGAGATTTTCACTGGTTTGATGGCGGCCAATCTACCCACGAAGCCTTAAAAAAAGTGGGAGCCATCATAGAACATCCTAATTTTTACCCTTACATGACTGCCGTTCAGAACCTGGCATTGGTATGTAAAATAAAAGGAGTTCCCACAGATAAAATTGAAGAAAAGCTTGAAGTTGTGGGCCTTCTGGAACGAAAAGACAGCAAGTTCAAAACCTTTTCTTTAGGGATGAAACAGCGTCTGGCAATTGCAAGTGCCTTATTGAACGACCCCGAAATCCTAATTCTAGATGAGCCCACCAATGGACTGGATCCACAGGGGATTCATCAGATAAGAGAAATTATTCGCAAAATCGCGGCTACAGGAACCACCATTTTGTTGGCCTCTCACCTGCTGGATGAAGTCGAAAAAGTGTGTTCGCACGTGGTGATCATCCGGAAAGGAGTGAAACTCTATAGCGGCCGGGTAGATGAAATGAATGCCAGCCACGGATTTTTTGAGCTGAAATGTGAAGATCTTGGCAGACTCACTTCTCTTTTAGAAAATCATCCTTCCATCGGAAAAATTTCCACGAATGGGGAATTGCTTACCGCTATTCTGGAAGAACCTATGGATGCCGCTTCTCTAAATACCTTCTTGTTCGATAACGGAGTGGTACTTTCTTATTTGAATAAACGAAAAGAAAGCCTGGAAGAACAATTTCTTCAATTAACTAATGAAACTGCAAAATAAATGCTTCGATTACTCAACATAGAAATTCATAAGTTACGATATAGCCGTTCGGCAAAAATCCTTAGCCTCACCTATTTTGTACTCATAACTTTTATTGCTTTAATCGCTTCGATAGAATTCGATTTGGGAAATGTGCATTTTCGGCTGGCAGATCAGGGAATTTTTAATTTTCCTTTTATCTGGCATTTCAATAGTTATATTGCCGCATTGCTCAAGATTTTTCTGGCTATTGTGATCGTTTCGATGATGTCGAACGAATACAGCTACCGAACCTTAAAACAAAATCTCATAGACGGACTAAGCAAAAAGGAATTCGTTTTATCTAAATTTCTTACGGTGTTGTTATTCTCTTTAATTTCAACATTTTTCCTGTTTGTTGTTACCCTGATTTTGGGATATTCTTTTTCTGATTATACCGAATTTTCCATCGTTTTCTCAGATATGGAATATCTTTTTGCTTATTTCATAAAGCTTACGGGGTTTTTCTCCTTCTGTATGTTCCTGGGAGTTTTAATAAGACGCTCTGCTTTTGCACTCGGCTTTCTCTTTATTTGGTGGATAACCGAAAGTATTCTGTACGGATTATTAAAATGGAAATTTTTCAGAGATTCTGATGTAGCCTCTCATATCATGCAATTTTTCCCGCTACAGTCTATGAACAACTTAATAGTAGAACCCTTTAGTAGATTAAATGTTATTCAAACTGCGGCAAATCAAATAGGTTCGCACCTCGATAAAGATTATGCTATACATTGGTACCAGCTTCTAATTGTGATAGTTTGGACATTCATTTTCGTATATTTCTCTTACCGACTTCTTAAAAAGAGGGATTTATAGAAAGGTTTCATTTTTGGCAGGTCTTTGAATAGGTACGATAATTGCTTAATTTCGTGAAGCTACGAAAAAGACATCCATGAAATTCAGCGTAAAATCAGATTTTAAACCTACCGGAGATCAGCCCCAGGCTATTTCCCAGCTTGTAAAAGGCATAGAAAAAAACGACCGATATCAAACTCTTCTGGGAGTTACAGGATCGGGAAAGACCTTTAGCATCGCCAATGTGGTACAGGAAGTACAAAAACCAACCCTGGTACTGGCACATAATAAAACCCTGGCAGCCCAACTTTATTCAGAATTCAAACAATTTTTCCCGGATAATGCGGTGGAATATTTCGTGAGCTATTACGATTATTATCAGCCGGAGGCTTTTATTCCTTCTTCCGGAACTTATATTGAAAAAGATCTTTCGATTAATGAAGAGATCGAAAAACTGCGTTTAAGCACCACTTCTTCTTTATTAAGCGGAAGAAGAGATGTGATTGTGGTGGCTTCGGTTTCATGTTTATACGGGATTGGAAATCCGGTGGAATTCAAGAAAAATGTGATTTCCATCGAAAAGGATATGCATATTTCCCGAACCAAACTGCTCCACAGGCTGGTACAAAGTCTATATTCGAGGACTGAAGCGGAGTTTAATCACGGAAATTTCAGAATAAAGGGCGATACTGTAGACGTATTTCCAAGTTATGCCGATAATGCCTTTAGAATTCACTTTTTTGGTGATGATATTGAAGAGATTGAAGCTTTCGATCCTCTTACCAATGAAATAATCGAAAAATATGAACGCCTGAATATTTATCCGGCAAACATGTTTGTAACTTCTCCCGATGTTTTGCAGGGAGCGATTCGTTCCATTCAGGATGATCTGGTAAAACAGATCGACTACTTCAAAGATATTGGCAAACATCTGGAAGCAAAACGACTGGAGGAAAGAACAAATTTCGACCTGGAAATGATCCGGGAACTCGGCTATTGCTCGGGTATTGAAAATTATTCGCGCTATTTGGATGGTCGTTTACCCGGCACCCG
>JBAVQO010000569.1:0-8229 GCA_049694135.1 Gillisia sp.
CGGTCTGGTAGTTCAGTTGGTTAGAATACCTGCCTGTCACGCAGGGGGTCGCGAGTTCGAGTCTCGTCCAGACCGCATAACAAGAAAGTTCTAAGAAATTAGGACTTTTTTGGCATAATGAAGTTGTGTGTTGTTTCCCGATTAATTCGGGATGGTTGAAGTACTGAAATCTTCAGTATGAACCAATGAGAAGCTTTTTTCCATTCGATTGGAAAGAGGCTTTTTTTGTTTTATGACCTTTTTGGAATTCTTCTTTTTCGTCGAGTTGTCAGCTTTTTCTTCTATTTCTGATGCCCCGGAAGTACCTCCATAATTCCAGGAGTGACCCTTGTGGTTACAGAAACAGCAGATCCCTCTGGATTGGAGCAGAAATCTTCTTTTAAAAAGGTATTTTCTGTTTTTAAGACGTTTTAAATGCAGCTGTTATTTTTACAACTGGGAATAGGACAAAGGTTTTAGATAAACTCGATCGATGTTAGAAACCGTATTGGCATATTCCTCCAAACCCGAAATACGTTGCCAAACGGAATTTTTACCGAATTGATCCCACTCTTCTGTGTTTTTTGCCTCGTCTTTTGTTGCTAACAAGTAGGTTAAGGAAGGCATTTGGTCTCCGGAAATATTTTTTCCAAAGAAAACAATGGGAAAATCTATAGCTTCAAAAATGCCAAATTCATTTTCATTGAACATTTTTAACTTTCGCCGCAGGGCGTCTTCATTATAGCCTTCGTAAGTTCGGAGTTCATAAAATTTCGAGCCATCTGCTGGTTTTTTAATGTGAGGAAAGCCTTTTGTTGATTGTATGAATCTGCTCTCATACCTTGTATACGGGAATTTTTCCGGTGGTATCGCCCAGAAAGTGGCCGCCGCGGTTGTATACTGATTATCTGCCCAAAGTTTAGCAGTTGTTTCCTGGTATTGATTCAGGTTTTTGTAAGGTATAAGCAGATATATATTTTTAGGCAGCGTTTGCGAAACTTCCTCAAAAGCACCGACTGGGCTTATTCCCTGCCGGTTTAAAGCGGGAATAAGGGTTTTTTCGAAATAATCTTGCAGTGATTTTTCCTGAGTCCCGAATTTCAGGTGATAAATCCTTAGTTCATACACTTCATCCTGGGCATAAGAAGAAAGAAAGATAAAAAAGGTGCATACCAGAAGAATTCTTCGTAAAATCATAAGAGCGTTGTTCAAATTAGGTGTTTCAATTTACCATTTTTCTTTGAAAAAATTCTTCTACTCAAAACATTCCCGTGTATTTAAAGAAGAAATTTTCCGCCCGCATTATTTTTAGGCATTTCCTCTATATTTGCTTTGTTCCACATAAAAAAGTAGTAACATTCTATCTTTCCTAAGATGGGCAGCTGGACGAAGGTCATATCGATCCGGTTGATTAAATAAAGATGGTTAATCCTAAACTAGATGGAGAGGAAGGAAAAATTAAAAAAACCCTGGCCAACTAAAGATGCCATGGCGCAGATCTATGAGAACAATCTCTGGGGTAGTAATAAATCTAAATTTTATTCTGGTGTTGGCTCGCATGATCCAGAGCTGGTAAAGCCCTATCTGGCAATCGTATCCTCTTTTTTAGCTGCTTTCGAACCGCCGTTAATAGTTTGTGACCTGGGTTGCGGGGATTTTAATATAGGGAAAGAATTGGTGAAGTTTTCTAAAAAATACTGTGCTATAGACATTGTTCCCGATCTTATAGCACATAACAAAGAGGCATTTAAAGCAGATAATGTAGAATTTCTTGCTTTGGATATTGCAGCGGAGGCTTTGCCGCCGGCGGATTGTGTAATTTTAAGACAGGTTTTACAGCACCTGTCAAATACTGAAATAAAAAGTGTGGTAGCAAAATTATACGATTATAGATATGTTATTTTAACCGAGCATTTACCTGAAGGAAACTTCCTGCCGAATAAAAATATTATCTCCGGACAGGGAATCCGATTAAAGAAACAAAGTGGAGTAGATCTTTTAGCTTCGCCGTTTTGTTTTAAAGTTGTAGAAGAAAAACAGTTATTGTCAGTTACTTCACCCGATTTTAAAGGAGTTATAGTGACCACACTTTATAAAGTTTTTTAGTACTTAACTTTTGCACTACCAAATTAATCCACAGTCAACAAAATTTTCCCGATGTGCTCACTGCTTTCCATCAACTTATGTGCTTCTGCAGCGTCTTTAAGCGGAAACTTTTTATAAATAACTGGACGTATTTTTTTGGAATCGAACAACGGCCATATATTTTTTTCAACCTCCTTTGCAATTTGCGTTTTTACGGCTGCCGGTTGAGGTTTTAAAAAACTTCCGGTTAAAATGAGGTTTTTGCTCATAATGGTCCGCAGGTTAATAGTTGCTTCGCTACTCTTCATCCCGTTAATATTAACGAGGCGGCCTTTTTTATTCAGAATTTCGAGATTCTTCTGAGTGTAATCTCCACCCACCATATCCAGGATCACATCTATTTTTTCATCTTTTAAGACTTCTTCAAAAGCCTCTTTTTTATAATTTATTGCTGTGCCGGGATTCATTTGGTTTAAAAAGTCGATCTTTTCATCACTTCCGGCGGTAGTGTATATTTTAGAACCTAATGCTTTCGCCATTTGTAAACCCATAGTCCCGATACCGCTGGTGCCGCCGTGTATCAACAATTTTTCTTCAGGTTGAAGTTTACACAAATGGAATACGTTGAACCAAACCGTAAAAACAGTTTCGGGAAGCGAAGCGGCATCTGTCAGGCTCACCCCTTCGGGTGTAGAAAGGCAGTGAGAACTATCGACCGCCACGTATTCGGCATAACCACCTCCAGCAATTAAGGCGCAGACTTTATCACCCACATTTTTGTCGTTGACGTCATCGCCTATTTGCGTTATTTCGCCGGAAACTTCCAAACCGGGAATCAGGGGCCCTTCAGATTCGCTGCCATAGGTGTTCGTGTTCTGTCTCGTAATAACGTCACTGCGGTTTACACCTGCAGCTTTTACTTTAATCTGAACCTGATGTTTCTCCGGTTTTGGCTTCGGGGTTTCTTTTAATTCCAAAACTTCCGGCCCTCCGGATTTGGTTATTTGTATTGCTTTCATTTTGGTTTTTTCTATTCCATTTAATAAACAAAATAATTTGCGGCTCTGTTATAAAAAAAGCATAAGGTTTTGCCATTTTTTAGATTCTAATCCTGTCCTTTTTCAAAAAGATTGATATTCAATTAGAAGGAACTTAGAGATCAATTATCGAGCTCAATTCAACCTATATTAAAGGACAAAATTATCCGAAATATGATTTTAATCATATTTCCTCTTCTATTGCATAGCTACTTTTGAGCAAGAATCTTAAAACTACCATTTCAATGAAAAATTTAATCAAGAGTATCTTTTTGTTCTTCCTGTTGGCGCTCGTAAGCTGTGGAGGAAAAGAAAAAAAAGAAAAAGAGAACATTACAATCGGGGGATATGATAAAAAAGAGGTTGAAACAACACCTGCTGCTAAAGCTCCCGAAGAAGCCGTGATTAATATGGATGACAAGGGTATTGGCCCTGTAAAAGAGGTAGACTTACCTGCAACCATAGATCAGTCTATGGCAGCTGAAGGCCAGGCTCTGTACAAGGCTCAATGTATGGCCTGCCATAGACCAACCAAAAAATTCATTGGTCCTGCACCACTTGGCGTACTGGAAAGACGTTCCCCGGAATGGGTAATGAACATGATTTTAAACCCATCTCAAATGGTAAAAGAAGATCCTATTGCCAAACAATTACTCATAGAATTCAATGGATCGCCGATGGCAGATCAAAACCTGACCAGAGAAGAAGCTCGAAAAATCCTGGAATATTTTAGAACCCTGAAATAGATTTTCCTGTTAACTCAGAACAAAAAATGAAAAATTTACTTTCTATTCTAATTCTTTCACTCTTCCGGGGAATTTATCAAAAAATCGATGTTAATCAATCTCTTATAAAAAAATGAAAAATCTTAGTTTCAAAATAGTAGCCTTAATTATGGTGACCGGTTTTTTTGGGTGTAACAAAAACCAGGAAAAGGATCATCACAATAAAGGCGCTTTAGCAGGTAATGCAGCCGAAAAAGTTTACGTGGCTCCAGGCGAACACGATGAATTTTATGCATTTTTATCCGGTGGTTTTAGTGGCCAGTTATCTGTATACGGCCTGCCCTCCGGAAGACTTTTTAAAGTTATTGATGTGTTTTCGCAAGATCCCCAGGAAGCTTATGGGTATAACGAAGAAACAAAACCCATGTTGAATACCTCTTATGGGTTTATTCCCTGGGATGACGCTCACCACCCCGATATTTCTCAAACAAATGGGAAACTCGATGGGCGTTGGGTTTTCATCAATGCCAATAATACTCCTCGAATTGCCCGTATAGATCTCACCAATTTCGAAACAGCTGAAATCCTGGAAATACCTAACAGCGCAGGAAACCACAGTTCCTCTTTTGTGACCGATAATACTGAATATGTAGTGGCGGGAACCCGTTTTTCAGTCCCCATTCCACAGCGGGATATGCCCATAAAAGATTATAAAGGGAACTTTAAAGGAACATTGTCATTTATTAAAGTAGATCCGAAAAGTGGCGAAATGAAAATTAAATTCCAGGTGATGATGCCTGGTTTCGATTATGACCTTGCCCATCCCGGCCGTGGAAAATCTCATGGTTGGTTCTTTTTTACCACTTACAATTCTGAAGAAGCAAATTCCCTGCTGGAAGTAAATGCTTCTCAGAACGATAAGGATTTTATCGCCGCCGTAAACTGGAAGAAAATTGAAGAATACGTTGATAATGGCGGCGGAAGTAAAATGGCCACCAACTACGCTCACAATTTATATAACGATGAAACCCACCAGGCCACAAGTACCATGGAAAAAGAAGTGGTAATAGTAGATCCCAAAGAAGTGCCGGGAGCCATATACTTTCTTCCTACTCCAAAATCGCCTCATGGCTGCGATGTAGATCCCAGTGGGGAGTACATTGTGGGTAATGGAAAACTTTCGGCAGATTTAACCGTACATTCCTTTACTAAAATGCTGGATGCCATCAAAAACAAAAAATTTGCGGGTGAGGCCTACGGTATTCCTATCTTAAATTTTGAAGATGTACTTGCCGGCACTGTTAATCAGGCTGGTTTGGGACCCCTTCATACCGAATTCGATGGTAAGGGAAATGCATATACTTCTTTCTTTATCTCTTCAGAAGTGGTAAAATGGAAAATAGGCACCTGGGAAGTAGAAGACAGGCAACCCGTATTTTACTCCGTGGGGCATGTGATGATTCCCGGTGGGAATTCTCAACAACCTTTCGGGAAATACCTGGTGTCTTTAAACAAAATTACCAAAGATCGATATTTACCTACGGGACCCGAGGTAACTCAATCTGCCCAACTGTTTGATATCACCGGCGATAAAATGGAACTTTTATTGGATTTTCCCACTATCGGGGAACCTCATTATGCAGCGGGTATACCTGCGGAAATGATTGCGAACAATTCACGGAAGATTTTTAAACTTTCTGAAAACAAGCATCCCTATGCTTCAATAACAAATGGAGATGAACATGTGGAGCGCAAAGGAAACGAGGTACATGTTTATATGAGTATGATTCGCAGCCACTTTACCCCCGATAATATTGAGGGCGTAAAAGTGGGAGACAAAGTATTCTTTCATATTACCAATCATGAACAAGATTACGACGTTCCTCACGGGTTTGCCGTTATAGGTGCCCGAAATTCTGAACTTTTAATTATGCCCGGAGAGACTGAAACGATGGTGTGGGAACCAAAACAGGCGGGGGTTTGGCCATTTTATTGTACCGATTTCTGTTCTGCACTTCACCAGGAAATGCAGGGATATGTAAGGGTTTCTCCTGCTAATTCAAAAACAGAACTCAAATGGTCTTTGGGAGATGATGAATAATCAGTTGAAAGGCTGGGATAATTAGATCAAAGGACCCGGCCAAAAAAAGAACGGGGTGGTTTGTCTCCCCCGTTCTAAAAAATAAAATCATGAAAAAAGCTGGAATAATAATGATCGTAGGCTCTCTGTTACTATTAGGCCTCTTTAAGTTCCCTCTTTGGAATATCATGTTGGGGGCACCACAATACCCCGACCCTCTGGGAATGAACATTTATATAAGAGGAATACAGGGCGTAAAGGAATTTGATATTCAGAATATCGACGGGTTGAACCACTATATTGGCATGAAAACCATCCCCAAACCTAAAGATATGTGGGAGTTTCGCATATTTCCCATGGTAATTGCCATCATGGTTGCTTTAGGAGTGCTTGTGGGGGTGCTGGGATTTTTCGGCAAAGTGAGTTATAAATGGTTTATTGGCTGGTTTATCCTAATGTCTATTTTAGGAGTTATGGGAATGTACGATTTCAACTCATGGCTGACCGACTATGGGAGTGACTTAAACCCCAAGGCTATTATAAAACTTCTGACCCCGGACGGCAACCCCATGACCTATAAGCCGCCTCTCATAGGTTATGAGAAAATGCTAAATTTTAATGTGGATTCCTGGCCTGCGACAGGAGCCTATATGATGTTTGTGGGAATGCTATTTACCATCGCTGCATTTTTTATAGGAAAAAAAGAATGGGAAGAAAAAAAAGAAAATATTTTCTCAAAAAAATTAATATGAAACCTACCGTGATTTTCCTCTTTATGCTGCTAATTCTAACTTCCTGCGAAGTAGGGCCACAGCCTATTCATTATGGATCTGATTATTGCACTTACTGCAAAATGACTATTGTGGATGAGCAACATGCTTCCCAATTGGTTACTTCTAAAGGGAAAGCCTACAATTTTGATTCCGTGGAGTGTATGATGCACTTTTTAAAAGAAAATCCCGAAAAGGAAATTTCACTATACCTCGTAAATAACTTTCAGCAACCAAAAAAGTTTCTGAATGCCAGGCAAGCCACCTTTTTAAAATCTGAAAAAATAACCAGTCCTATGGGCGAAAATCTTTTGGCTATTGGAAATTATGAGAATGCAAAAAAAGCGCAAACTCAATTTGGTGGTCAATTACTGTCCTGGGAAGAATTAGAACAATATTTTAAGATAAAATAGCTTTGGCTCAATTTCGTTGCTTTTAAGTAAAATCCAAAAGAAAAAAATAATCTACCCCGATAATTTAGAATTTTTTGATGAAATCCTTACTTACATATTTTATTTTTTGCTGCGCCACAACCTTTATGGCCGCACAACAAAAAAAAGTATGCAGCGATTGTGAGTATACGACTATTGAACAGGCGGTAAAGCAGGCCGAAGACCACGATACCATACTAATTAAAAAAGGTATTTATCCGGAACACGACCTGCTTATTACCCGCCCCTTAACCATTATTGGGGAAAATGACGCCATCATTGATGGAGAGGACAAAGGAGAGATCCTTAGAATTCAGGCAGATCATGTGACTATTGATGGATTAACTTTTATAAACGTTGGTACCAGCTACACTAAAGATTTTGCTGCCGTGCGGGTGGTAAAAAGCAAAGATTTCATGATCCGAAATTTAAAGATGAAAAAGCTATTTTTTGGAGTGTACCTGGAAAGGGCACAGCACGGAAAGGTTATAAATAACACCATTTTTGGGGATGCGAAGGAAGAATTCAATTCCGGCAATGGGATACATCTCTGGCATTGTAAGAATGTTGAGGTTCAAAATAATAAGGTGCAACACGTAAGGGATGGTATTTATCTGGAATTTTCAGATTCTATCAATATTCATAATAATTACAGTGCGCATAATGTGCGGTATGGGCTTCATTTCATGTTTTCGAATTATGATAATTATGAAGCCAATACTTTTGAAGATAATGGTGCCGGCGTTGCGGTCATGTTTTCGAAATTTATAAAAATGCGTCGCAATACGTTTAAAAATAATTGGGGTACCGCCTCCTACGGGTTGCTTTTAAAAGAAATAAACGATGCAGAGATCAGTCATAATATTTTTAAAGAAAACACCATAGGTATCAATGTGGAAGGCTCCAATCGTATAAATTATAAAAACAATGAATTTATCAATAACGGTTGGGCGGTAAAGATAAGGGGAGCCAATTACGAAAACGCCTTTGTAAACAACGATTTTCTTTACAACTCTTTTGATATTTCCTATAACAGCAAACTAAACAATAATCTTTTCGACCATAATTTTTGGAGTAATTACACCGGCTATGATCTTGATAAAAATGGCATAGGCGATGTAC
>JBAVQO010000570.1:0-1569 GCA_049694135.1 Gillisia sp.
GCAGAAGAGCATCGGTAGAATTCATTAAAATTGTAAGCGATTTGTGGTACGATAAATCTATTGAACTCGTGCTTTTCAGGAATCAACTTATCAACTTGAATGTTAGCGATATTCTTCATTTGCACGAATATGCGGGAGAATTTGTGGAAAAACCAATTTCTATCTTCGATTCCGTAGAAATCGCACAGGCCATAAAAGATCTTGATCTTCCACCGGCAAAGCTGGATATCGGGAAACTTACCTATGAGTACCATTTAGAAGACGTAGATTACACCAATGCAAAAGCATTTATTGCCGAGAAGCTTAAAAATGCCCGCGATTATCAGGAGGTAACTCCAAAAGATGTAATTCTGTATGGCTTCGGAAGAATAGGCCGCTTACTGGCAAGAGAACTTATGACCCGCACCGGAAAAGGCAGCCAGTTACGCCTTAGAGCGATCGTTACCAGAGGAAAAATAGATGCTACCATCCTGGAAAAAAGGGCGTCGTTGTTAAGAAATGATTCTATTCACGGTGATTTTTCGGGAACGGTAACTATAGATGAAGAAAAATCGGCTTTGGTAATTAATGGTACCACGGTCTTCCTGATTTCTGCCGATGCTCCTGAAGAAATAGATTATACTATCTATGGAATAAAAAACGCGTTGGTTCTCGACAATACCGGCGCATTCAGAGATAAAGAAGCGCTTTCGCGGCATTTGCAATCCAAAGGAGTTTCAAAAGTTTTGCTAACCGCCCCGGGAAAAGGTATTCCAAACATTGTACATGGAGTGAACCAGAAAGAATATGATCCTGATGAAAACGACATCTTTTCGGCAGCCAGTTGCACCACTAATGCCATTGCTCCTGTTTTAAAAGCAATAGAAGAATCGCTTGGGGTGGTTCATGGTCATTTAGAAACCATTCACGCGTATACCAACGATCAAAATCTGGTAGATAATATGCACAGCAAATACAGGCGCGGTCGTGCAGCCGGTTTAAATATGGTAATTACCGAAACCGGTGCCGGAAAAGCAGTAGCCAGGGCCTTACCTGTTTTTGAAGGAAAACTTACCAGTAATGCCATTAGAGTTCCGGTTCCCAACGGAAGCCTGGCGATTCTTAACCTTGAAGTTCAAAAAAATACTTCGATAAACGAAGTAAATAATATTATTAAAAGATATGCCCTTCAGGGAGACCTGGTAGAACAAATAAAATACTCGCTCGATAACGAACTGGTTTCTTCAGATATTGTTGGTTCTTCTGCTCCCTCTATTTTTGACAGCAAAGCAACTATCGCTACAGAAGATGGTAAAAATATTGTTCTTTACGTATGGTACGATAACGAATTCGGGTACAGCCAACAGGTTATAAGACTGGCGAAATACGTGGCGAAAGTAAGAAGGTACACCTATTACTAATAGGTCTATTGAAAAAGGGCTTATTGGGGCAACAAGGACGAAGGTTTTTTTAAAAAACTATGGGAAGGATTTGTGGGAATGTTTAAATTTTTACTAGAAAATCACGGTACCGATACCCTGGCAACAAAAGTTCCTCTCAATGGCGACCTAAACAAAACAGTAGATGCCG
>JBAVQO010000571.1:0-1807 GCA_049694135.1 Gillisia sp.
GAATTCACCATGTATCTCGGAAAATATCTAAACGAACCGGGTAAAATAAAAACCGAAGTAGAATACCTGGGAGATCAAAAATAATTTTCTTTTTATCACAAAAGGAGATTTCTTTTTACTACTCAAGCTTATTTTTCTGAACTTTGTACTTTAATTTCATCTCCTGTAAATTTTTTATTTTGAAAAAAACTCTTTTTTATCTTCTCCTTATCTCATTTTCTTCGATTTATTCCCAGAATGTTTATACTCGTACCCTTAAGTTGATGGGCAGCAGATTTGATCTTACGGCGGTGGCATCTAACCAACAGCAGGGAAACGAATATATCGATCTTGCCGTGGGTGAGATTTCCCGAATAGAAAAAATGATTTCGTCGTGGGACGAACATTCAGAAACAGCTAAAATTAACAACAATGCCGGAATTAAACCCGTAGTGGTAAGTCCGGAACTATTCGGCCTAATTGAACGAGCCCTAAAAATTTCAAAATTAACCGAAGGTGCTTTCGACATTAGTTACGCTTCTATGGATAAAATCTGGCATTTTGACGGCTCTATGACCAAAATGCCTTCCCCGGAAGAAATAAAGGAGTCGGTTTCTAAAGTGGGATATCAAAATATAATTTTAAACAAGAAAGATCATTCTGTTTTTCTGAAGTTAAAGGGAATGAAAATCGGTTTTGGTGCTATCGGCAAAGGCTACGCGGCAGATAAAGCCAAGGCCCTGCTTATAAGTAAAGGGGTAACTGCAGGCATTGTAAATGCCAGTGGCGACCTGGATGCCTGGGGAACTCAGCCCGATGGAAAAGATTGGATGGTAGCTATCGTAAACCCTTTAAATAAAGAAAAAGTGTTTTCCTGGATGCCCGTACATAACAGCGCCGTGGTTACTTCGGGAAATTATGAGAAATATGTTCGTTTTAACGGGGTGCTTTACTCTCATATTATCGATCCGCGCACAGGATATCCCAGTACCGGGATTTTAAGCGCCACCATTTTTACAGAAACGGCAGAAGTGGCAGATGCTCTGGCCACCTCCATCTTTGTGATGGGTGTAGACACGGGTTTAGATTTTGTAAATCAGTTGAAAGGAGTGGAATGTATTATTGTAGATGAAAACAGCAAAATAATAACTTCTAAAAATATTCATCTTAAACCCCTTGACGCTACCAAATCTTAAGAAAGAATTAATCAAAATTTAGCATTGCTTAAATATTTATTATTGAAATTTGTAGTACAGATTTATTTTACCTCGTTCTGAAGACTTCAATTTCATGAAAAAAATTGTTTTAATCCCTGTCCTATTAAGCTTCTTTCTTGGCTTTTCTCAAAAAACTTCTACAGATAGTACCAGCGCTTATAAAAAAAGAGTTTTAGAAACTTCCGAAGTAGACTTTTTAACCAGTTATTACTCTCAGGATGGCAACAATGCTTCGGTTACGGGAGGAATAGGAACCGAAAAATTAACCGACTTTACTCCAACAGTAGTGGTGAGTGTTCCACTAAACGATGATGATGTTTTAACCATAGATGCCGGGATTTCTACATACACATCGGCCTCCTCGAGTAATCTCAACCCTTTCGATTCGAGAACAGGAGGAAATTCCCATAGCACTGTCGTATCAGGAGCCTCACAAAGTTATACCGTTCCCACCAACAATGGCTACAGTGGTCCTATCGGCAGCCCTTGGGTAGCCTCTTCGGGAGCTTCCCGAAGTGATACCTGGGCAGGCGGAACCATTAGTTATGCCCACAGTTCTGACAGCAGAAATACCATTTGGGATGCAGATATCTCTGTAGCTAATGAATATG
>JBAVQO010000572.1:0-3283 GCA_049694135.1 Gillisia sp.
ACACTGACCTTCCTGTTTCTGAAATTGCTATTTTAATAGGGTTCGAAACCACTGCAGCTTTTAGTAAGGCCTTTAGTGGCTTCCATAGCATTTCTCCGCAGAAATTTAGAAAAAAATTTCTGCTCCAGAGAGATAATATTTATACTCCTTGCCTAGATTGGAACACAGTCAGAAAGGTTCGGCAACCCGCTCAGAGAATTATTTCCTTCAGGTCTGAAGGTATTCAACAATTTCCACAAGGGTATTTTAAATGGCTACATCAAATAGATTCTGCAAAGAAAAAGGAAATTACTTTAATAGGAAGATCTCCTGATCAACCCGGCATAACCCTTCCATCCAAGTTGCGCTGGGATACGGCAATTCCCGAAAATAGTTTTAACCATACATTTTTGGAAGATAAGCAACCGCTAGTCTTTTTAGATTATCTGCCTGCAGGAAATTATCTTATAATACCTTTCGTGGGATTTGGAACACCTCTCGCTCAGAACCTTCCTGGACTTATGAAGCTACTTTACCAACAGGGAGTCCAGTGGAACCCTTCAGGTTATTCCTTCCAGATTCTAAAAAAACATCTACTTCAAAATCAATGCGTTACGGAACTATATATTCCTATTGTATAAAACGGTAATTCCGCAAAAATGGACAACTTCTAAAATTTCACTTGTTCTAGCTTTGTTTCATCAAACTTAGAATTAAGCTTCTGAAACCGGAGTAAAATTCTCAAAAGCTATATGAACAATGAAAACTGAAAACTCCCTACCCATCACCCTTATTAAAAAATGGTTTAAGGAATTATGCGAATTTGGTTCTATTCCGAATAATGTATTCCAATCAGACCAGATAAAAGATAATGCTGTTTATCTTCAAAAAATACTTAAAAGAGAGGGATTTGCTGTCCAAACTTGGGATACTCCATCAGGAAAACCTTTCGTTTTTGCCAATATTGAGTATTCTAAGAAGTTGCCAACTCTCCTTATTTACTCCCATTTTGACGGCGTTCCCGTAGATAGAGACCAGTGGTCTACTGATCCCTTTGTTCCTACCATTAAAAATATTACAGGGGAAGAAGTAGACGTAGATAAAGCCTTTATGTCTCCTGAAAAACATAGGGTTTATGCACGCTCAATTGCCGACTCCAAAAATGCCGTAATTTCGATACTGGCAGCCTTGGATAGGCTAAAGTCTCAAGGAGTGCGACCAGGAGTTAATCTTAAAATCCTGCTGGATGGTGAAGAAGAATTAGAATCGCCATATCTGAGGCAGATCGTAGTTGATCATCAGAGAGAATTAGAGGCGGACATAGTTATATCGGCTTCTGGAGAAATGCACCAGAGTGGTCAACCAACAATAGCTTTCGGTGTGAGAGGAGCTCTCACTCTCGATCTACACCTTTACACCGCAACCAGTGATATGCATAGTGGTCACTTTGGAGGATTTACCCCAAATGCCGCTCTGGAAATGGCAAGGCTGCTTGCCAATATGAAGAGTAAAGACGGTAAGGTTCTTATTTCAGGTTTTTATAATGATGTAAAGAAGCTTACAAATGAGGAGTTGAGGTTCTTGGAAGGAATTCCAAAGATTGAAAAAATGATTTGCGACCAATTCGCAATTCGGCAGCCAGAACAAGCCTATTCATTGCAGGAATTAATTAACATGCCGGCCTTTAATGTTCGTGGTTTACAAGCAGGCTATGTAGGCGAAAAGGCAAGTAATATTATCCCCACCTATGCACAGGCTAGCCTGGATATTCGCTTGGTAAGCGGAATGAAGCCCGAAAAAATTCTCCAAAGCATCATAAAGCATATTGGCTCAGAAGGAGTACATGTAAGTACAGAGAGACCCAGCCCTAATCTTCTAAAAAGATACGGATCAACAGTCCATATAGAACCTAATGGAAGTTTTAAAGCTATGAAAACTGATATGTTTCTGGAACTTCCAGGAAAAATTCTTCAAGTTGTACAGCAGAGCGGACCAGAGGCTTGGGTGGTAGAACCTACTGAGGGGGGAAGTCTTAATTTTGAAATTTTTCAGGAGCATGATATGCCGCTCATCACCCTACCTGTAAGCAATTATGATTGCAATCAACATACCCACAATGAAAATTTACGATTAGATTACTTCCTCCGAGGTATAAAAATTTTCAGAGAACTGTTTGAATTTAAATCTGAATTCCCTTTTCCAGCCAGGTAAACCTAATAAACATTTTGTCTACATAAACAATCTATTCAATGAATAATAAAGAAATTCGAAATTTGGAACCTACTACATTGTGGAACTACTTTGCTGATTTAAGTAGGATACCCCGACCATCATGTCACGAAGAAAAGGTTGTTGCCTATATTCTTGATTTTGCAAAAAAGTTAGGACTCCAGACCTATCAAGATAAAAAAGGTAATCTTCTGGTCAGAAAGAATGCTAGTTCTGGGCTAGAGGGGATTAAGCCAGTTGCTTTACAGGCCCATCTCGATATGGTACAACAAAAACGAAATGATACGATCTTTGACTTTGGAAGAGAACCCCTAAAAATGTTTATAAGTGAGGATTGGATTAGGACAAAAGGAACCACTCTTGGGGCTGATAATGGAATTGGCGTTGCCGCAATCCTGGCAGTCCTTTCCTCAACTGATTTGGTCCATCCTCCTATAGAGGCTCTTTTTACTTTGGAAGAAGAGGTCGGTGCAACCGGGGCAATGGCCTTCCCGAAGGAAATCCTAGCGGCTGACGTTTTGCTCAACCTTGACTCAGAAGATATCCATCAACTGACAATTGGTTGTGCGGGGAGTTTGGATGTTGAATTCTCCGGAGAGTTTCAGCCTGAGACACCTCCTCCCTCCTGGCGAGGACTAAAAATTTCCATTAAAGGACTGACTGGAGGTCATTCTGGCGTAGACATTGCTAAATGCCGTGGGAATGCAATTGTGCTTCTCGTCCATATCTTAAGAATGTTATCAGGTGAAGAAATAAGAATTGCGAGCCTTAAAGGAGGAGGTTTGAGAAATGCTATTCCAAGGGAAGCAACAGCTAAGATTGTAATTCGGGATACAGATTGGCACTTAATCTTGAGCTCTATCGAAGAGATTGTGGAAGGAATCTCCAAAGAAATTGGCAACACCGACCCGGGATTAGTTATAATGTGCGAAGAAATTCTCCCTTCTACACTAGTTCTTCCTATGAATTTTCAGCAGAAATTACTTGCTGGTGTTCATGAAATTCCTAATGGAGTCTATAAAAGAAATACTGACTTAAATAATCTCGTTCAAGCATCTAATAATATCTCTAAAAT
>JBAVQO010000573.1:0-2426 GCA_049694135.1 Gillisia sp.
GGCATTATTAACTTCAAAAAATAAAATTTACAATGCGATTAAAAAGCAGTATAGCTACAGGAATTTGTATGCTGGCCTTAAGCCTTTCTTCATTTTCTCAAAAAAAGGAGGACACCCACAGTCCGAAGCAGGACAGTATTTACCATATGTATAAAACTCCGCAAAAATCTGTAACAACCGGTTCTGTTACCGTAGAAGGAAAATCTATAGACTACAGAGCTATTGCGGGAACGATCGTTCTTAAGAATGATAAAGAAAAACCTACCATTAGCATGTCTTATACCGCTTATATTAAAAGTGGTGAAAAAGATGCTTCCCAGAGACCTCTTACTTTTATTTATAATGGCGGACCCGGAAGTGCCACTTTATGGTTACACATGGGCGCCTGGGGGCCGCAACGCGTTTTTATTCAGGATACCTCCCGAACAAGGGCTCCTTATAAAACCGTAAACAACGATTACAGTTTACTTGACGCAAGTGATTTGGTATTTATAGATGCGCCCGGAACCGGTTTCGGAAAAATTATTACTGAAGAGATGGGAGGCGCCGGAGAACCCAAAGACTTTTACGGAATTGATGAGGATGGTGAAGCATTTGCCAATTTCATAACGCAGTTTATAACCGATTACAATCGATGGAATTCACCGAAGTATCTCTTTGGAGAAAGTTATGGTACATTTCGGTCTGCAGTGGTTTCCAATCTTCTTCAGCGGGAAAAAAGAGTTAGTCTGAATGGCATAATTCTACTTTCCCAGTTGCTTACTTATGGAAACATGACAGAAGCAGCAGGTGGTAACCCCGGTGATGATCAGGCATACGAACTTATCTTGCCTTCTTTTGCCGCAACCGCGTGGTACCATCATAAATTACCAAATCGGCCGGAAAAATTAGAGCCTTTTTTAAAAGAAGTAGAAAACTTTGCAGTTACAGATTACGCCCTGGCACTCAATCAGGGCTCCACTATTAGTGATGCCACTTTTAACGATATCGCTCAAAAACTGCATTCCTATACCGGATTGCCTCTGGAGTACATAAAAAAGGCCAATCTAAGGGTGAGCGGACCTCAATTTGAGCAGACATTGCTTGGTGATAAGAACGAAGTAACCGGCCGCCTGGATTCACGTTTTAGTGGTGCCGCTTCAAACCCTCTCAGCGAAACGCCAAGTTACGACCCGATGGACTCTTATATAGATGCCGCTTTTACAGCTACGTTCAATAATTATGTACGTACACAGTTAAATTTCGGAAAAGGAATGGATTATAAAGTATTCGGAAGCGTGCATCCGTGGAATATGAAGAGAAGGGGTTTTATAGGATTTCCGAATGTTTTGAATGATTTGGCGCAAGCCCTGACTTACAACCCAGATTTAAAAGTGATGTTAAACGGCGGATATTTCGACCTGGGAACTCCATATTTTGAAGGGGTTTATGAAATGCATCATTTGCCTATGCCGAATTCTCTTCAGAAGAATATAGAATATCACAAATATATGTCCGGCCATATGGTGTATCTACATCCTGAGTCTTTAAAACTGCTTCACGATAATGTTGCGGCTTTTATAAACTCAACGCACAGGTAAAAACCGGCTATCACAAAAGCAATTATCCTAAAAAAAGGTCCCCTCAAAGAAATTTTGAGGGGACCTTTTTTTTACTATTACAAATCAGTTTTTTATTCTACAGTAACCGATTTTGCCAGATTTCGTGGCTGATCCACATTTTTCCCCAACATTACCGCGATATGATACGATAAAAGCTGAAGAGGAATTGTTGTTAAAAGCGGAGTCAAAATCTCCAAAGTTTCCGGTACTTCGATCACATAATCTGCCAATTCCCGTACAGATTCATCCCCTTTGGTAACTACACCTATAATTCTACCTTGTCTGGATTTGATTTCCTGAATATTGCTCACCACCTTTTCGTAATGTCCTTTTTTTGTAGCGATTACAACTACCGGCATCTGCTCATCTATAAGAGCAATGGGGCCGTGTTTCATTTCGGCAGCAGGATATCCTTCGGCGTGTATATAAGAAATTTCCTTTAATTTTAAGGCACCTTCCAAAGCTACAGGAAAATTATAACCTCTGCCCAGATATAAACAATTGGTAGCATCCTTATATTTAAAGGCAATTTTTTTAATATGCTCATTTTCTTTTAAAACCTCTGTAATTTTTGCAGGAATACGATCCAGTTCCTGTAAATGATACCTAAAATCTGAATGGGAAATTGTACCTCTGTGTTTGGCAATTTTTAAGGCCATGAGAGTAAGGACCGTGATCTGGGTGGTAAACGCTTTAGTTGAAGCCACTCCTATCTCAGGTCCTGCGTGGGTATAAGCTCCCGCATTGGTTTCACGTGAAATAGAAGAACCTACCACATTACATACTCCAAAAACAAAAGCTCCTTTTTCTTTGGCTAATTTTATG
>JBAVQO010000574.1:0-1635 GCA_049694135.1 Gillisia sp.
ATGCTAAAGTAGGTAATCATGACATCGCTTATCCGGGAAAGGATTTCCTGTTGCAATTGTACATCGTTCAGTTTTTTTAGTTCCTTAAGCTCTTTATAGCGGGCAAACATCTGAAATCCGTCAAAAATGGTCCAGTTAAGAGCCACTCCATAAGAAAGGCTATTGTTTTTGGCGTTGTTAAGAGCCGCCTTGGTACCATCCGACCTGGTTTGGGAGAGATTCTGAATACTGTTATTATCCTGTACAGTTGCTCCCACCGTGGGCAACATTCCCGCAAAACCGGGACTTACCGAGGTTTCTCCGATTTTTACCTGGTTCGCTGCGATTTTAATGGCGTAATTATTTTCGAGTGCGATGGCAACAGCATCTTTCACGGTTAAAAGTTCCTGCGCCTGTGTTTTAATTGCTGAAGCAGAAAAAAACACCAGCAAAAAGATCAGGAATAGGGGATTATTCTTCATTTTCTGGGAGATTATCAAATTCCGGTCTATATTTTTTATCCCGGGACCACATAGAGTAGAGTGCCGGAATTATGAATAGAGTAAGCAGTAAGGAGAACATGGTGCCGCCAATAATTACAACTCCCATTCCAATTCTACTGGTAGAAGCGGCGCCGAGAGAAAGAGCAATGGGAAGTGCTCCCAGGGCAATGGTTAAACTAGTCATTAAAATAGGCCGTAATCTGGATTCTGAAGCCTTTAAAATGGCTTCCATTTTTGGCAGTCCCTGTTCCCGTAACTGATTGGCAAATTCAACTATCAAAATCCCGTTTTTGGTCACCAAACCAATCAGCATAATAGTTCCAATCTGGCTGAAAATATTCCAGGTCTGGCCGAAGATCCACAAAGTGAATAAAGCTCCGGCTACCGCCATGGGAACGGTTAAAATAATGATAAACGGATCTATAAAGCTTTCAAACTGAGCAGAAAGGATTAGGAAAATAAGCAGCAGCGCCAGTCCGAACGCGAAAAGTGTATTGGAATTACTCTCCACAAAATCCCTGGATTCTCCTCCCAAATCGGTAGTAAAAGAATCATCCAACACTTTCGATTTTATGTTTTCCATCGCTGCAATCCCATCGCTGATACTTCTTCCCGGCGCAAGGCTGGCAGAAACGGTTGCCGCCATATATCGATTATTGTGGTATAACTGTGGTGGACTGCTGTGTTCTTCTGTGGTAACCAGGTTATCCATCTGGATTAACCGGCCATCTTTGTTTTTCACAAACATAGAAGTCAAATCCATAGGCGCATTCCGGTCTTTTTTGTCGAATTGTCCCATCACCTGGTATTGTTTTCCATTCATCAGAAAATACCCAAAACGTTGGCCGCTTAATGAAAGTTGAAGTGTTTGCGCGACATCTAAAACCGAAACACCCATACTTTCCGCTTTTTCACGGTCTATACTCACATAAATTTCAGGTTTGTTGAACTTAAGATCTACATCTGAATTTGAGAAAGTTGGATCCTGTTCCACCTCATTCATAAATTCAGGAATTTTTTCCTCCAGTTCTTCAAAATTGGGGGCCTGAATGATGTATTGAATGGGCATACCGCCGTGGCGGGTTACAGCAATGGTGGGAGATTCCGAAACACTGCTTTTAGCACCCGGGTATTGCTTGGTCCATTGAGTGAG
>JBAVQO010000575.1:0-2565 GCA_049694135.1 Gillisia sp.
GATGCTGAAAACAAGTTCAGCATGACGTTTTTGATGAGCATTGAATTTTTATCCAAGGAAAAGATGCTGAATCAAGTTCAGCATGACGTTTCTTTCTACTTTCTACTTTCCACTCTGAACCTTCAAACTTGAACTCTTTAAACCGTTTTCTGCACCACTTCAAACACCCGTTCGCCGTCGCATTTTAAGGTTTTGGAAGGATATTTCAGCAATAGGGCGTAATCGTGAGTAGCCATAAGAATGGTGTTCCCGTTTTTGCTGATTTCCTGAAGCACTTCCATCACTTCTACCGAAGTCTGCGGATCCAGGTTCCCGGTGGGTTCATCGGCCAGAATAAGTTCAGGATTGTTTAAAAGAGCACGGGCAATCGCGATACGCTGTTGCTCGCCACCAGATAACTGATATGGAAATTTAAAACCCTTGGTTTTCATTCCTACTTTGTCCAGCACCTCATCTATACGCCGTTCCATCGCCGATTTGTCTTTCCAGCCGGTAGCGCGAAGGACGAACTGAAGATTATCCCGAACATTGCGGTCATTCAGCAGTTTAAAATCCTGGAAAACAACGCCTAATTTTCGACGTAAAAAAGGAATATCTTTTTCTTTTAGCGTGCGTAAATCAAAATCTACAATGGTGCCTTCGCCTTCATTTAAAGGAAGATCGCCGTAAAGGGTTTTCATAAAGCTGCTTTTCCCGGTTCCGGTTTTGCCAATCAGGTAAACAAAATCGCCTTTATAAATGGTAACATCTACTTCAGAAAGAATTAGGCTTTCGCGTTGATAAATAGCTGCATTTTTTAATTCCAGAACGGGATTTGACATAGGATAACTATTCAGATTTTAGGTGTAAAATTAAGGGTAAATATACGTTTTTCACAAAGGGCTGCGATACTTTTTTAGGTATTAACATAATTATCACAGTGAAGCTGCGTTATAAAATGAGTGTTTATATATCTTTGATTTCTCAACCTAAAAATATTTGAATGACACGAAGCAAAGTATTTTTTATCGCTGCTTTTTTCCTCTTCAGCCTATCGCTTTTCCCGCAGCAAACCGCTGTTTATACAAATCCACTGGTGAAATTTAATAAAGCGCTGGAACTCTATAATAATCAGCAGTACCTGGCGGCACAAAATCTTTTTGATGAAGTTAAAGATGAAACTGAAGATGAAAAGACAGAAGCAGATTGCGCGTATTACATCGCCAATGCCGCCGTTCGGTTAGGACAGCCCGGTGCAGATGATTTGATGCAGGATTTCGTAAAGCGGTATCCTACCAGCACCAAGCGAAATTCGGCTTTTATAGATGTTGCCGATTATTATTTCCAGACCGGGAAATATTCGCTTGCCAGGAAGTGGTATGATATGGTTGATGAGAAGGGAATGAGTCAAAAAGATAAACAACGCTATTACTTTAATAATGGTTATGCTTATTTTCAGTCCAAACAATATGACGATGCCAAAAAATACTTCAATAGGGTTCGGGATTCTAAGGAATATGGTTCGCAGGCAAAATATTATTTAGGATACATGGCCTATGAGGGTGATGATTATCAGGAAGCGAATCAGCTTTTTGAAGAAGTAAAAGATAATGATCGTTATTCTAAAAATCTTTCCTATTTCCAGGCAGATATGAATTTTAAGCTGGGGAATTTTCAGAAGGCGGTAGATCAGGGGCTGGAGCAATTGCCCACTGCCAAGCGTAATGAGATCTCACAATTAAATAAAATAATAGGGGAAAGCTACTTCAATTTAGGGCAGTACGATAAAGCGATTCCTTACTTAAAAGAATACAAAGGTCTGCGCGGGCGGTGGACGAATACCGATTATTATCAGTTAGGATATGCTTACTTTCAGCAGGGAGATTACGAAAAGGCGATTGCTGAATTCAACAAAATTATAGACGGGAAAAATGCCATCGCACAAAATGCTTATTATCACCTGGCGCAGTCTTACCTGAACCTAGACCAGAAACAGCAGGCACTTAATGCTTTTAAGAATGCCAGCGAAATGGAATTCGAGCCCAAAATTCAGGAAGATGCGTATTTAAATTATGCGAAACTCAGTTACGAGATTGGTAACAGTTACACCAGCCCGTCGCAGGTACTGCTTAGTTTCTTAAAAAAATATCCCGATTCTCCAGCCAGACAGGAGATGGAAAAATTGCTCATCGATTCTTTTATCACTTCAAAGAATTATAAGGAAGCGATGAATTTGTTGGAGAATAATAGAGATTTCGCCGATAAACAGGCATATCAAAAAGTGGCTTATTACTACGGAATAGAACTCTATAACGAAGGAGATTATGCCGAAGCCATCAAAAATTTTGATAAAGCGCTCAGTGAACGCGTGGATCCTGCGATCAGTGCAAAAGCCACTTTCTGGAAGGCAGAAAGCGATTTTAATGTGAACAGGTTAGATGAAGCCCTGGTAGGATATAAAGAATTTGCAGGAATGAGCGGTGCAAAAGGTTCTCCCGAAATGGAAAATCTGGACTACAATATTGCCTATGCTTACTTTAAACAGAAAGAGTATTCGCGGGCTATTGAATATTTTAAACGATACGC
>JBAVQO010000576.1:0-3471 GCA_049694135.1 Gillisia sp.
GGCCTACACTGGCCATAATATCTGCACTGTCTATAATTGCTTTTTTTGTGGTGGGACCGGAGGGAGAAATACAGGCTTTGGTCATGAGTTAATCTAAAAATGAATGACCTCCTAAAGGGTCATAAGGTGAAGCGGATCAAACGGATCCATAGCTACAAAATAACGATAAAAGGTGCAATTAGTTCTATGAAATACCGGTATAGAGGTGTTCAAATCAAATCTGGATACAACTTCAGATAATTTCATCAAAGGAAATAGGAGGACTGTCTTCTTAGGAAATTCTATTTAATATTCAGCGCATATTCACTGGGATTTATAGCTGTGGCATTTTTAAATGCTTTACTAAAGGAGGTTCTGCTGGCGAATCCACATTCTCCTGCCAACGCTTCAATAGTATTATTATCCAGGAAGCCTTCTTCAATGAGTTTCTTGGCGTTGTCCATTCTTAAATTATTCTTATAAGAAGTAAAGCTTAGCCCAAAGCGTTTTTTAAGAAAGTAGGAAATATGATGTGCCGGCATTTCCAATTCCTGAGCACACCTGGTAAGATTAAAGTCCTTCTCCAGGTACAGTTTCTTGTGTTTTAACAGCTCAAATTTTGTTTCTATCTCTTTTTCTGCCAGCCCGAATTTTAAATCGGGTTCCTCTTCGATCTCTTTTTTTGAAAGCGGAGATACTTTCCTCCATTGTGGATATCCATCTAAAATACTGGGAAAATATATTGGGACAATGCCAAGAAATAAAAACGCTGAATACAGAATAAAAGTCACAATTTTCTGAACGTTGGCTAAGACGGGATGTAAATCCCTGATTCCCATCATTTTTTGACTCACATATAAAATAGCCAGCACCGCCATCAGCATTTGAATGATCCAGAAAAGCATCAGCCACTTGTTCAAGATTCTCTTTAGTCGATCTTCTTTTCCCAATTTTATAAATTTCAACAGCTGAGGCAACAAAATTAATAACATTCCAAATTGCCATACATGACGAATTAAAACGTGTTGATCCAGGCTTAGCAAAAAATACTCGGCCTTCAGCCTATTCTGTGGATTCGCTATAGCGTTATTTAAAATGTGGGTATATACCTCATTTGGTTGCAGATAGATGTAGGCGGCATCAATTACTGCCAATATCAAGGGAATAAACAAAACAAGTTGCCTCTTCTTCCATTGAAACTGATCGTTAAAGACTGTTTGAAAATAATAATAAACGGGAATGAATATAGCATTGTACGGAATGAGGGGCCATAAAAAAAACCATCTAAAGCTGTGAAGGTTTCCGCCGTCCACAATGTACGTTTGCAGAGCATATACAGAAAGCAGAAAATAAAAACTTCCTAGGAAAAAAGCCGCTTTTGTATTGGTAGATCTTTTTAAAAACAATAACGTCGATAAAACAAAACCGAAAATGGATGCTATTAATAAGATGTTGATCAAGCCAAAATAATTAAATTCTGTATAGTTGTTTCCATTCAATCATCAAAATGCTCTTGCGCCCGATATCACTAAAAATCATGTGTTGAAAGTAAGATTGAATGAGGAGATATGGAGATTCTTTTTTCAATTTATTCTGTTTCCGATTTTTTTGAAGAATCGCATAACAAAGAAAGAGATTGCCTGTTTTTTCTGCAAATTTATTATAATTTTTTCTGAAAAATCTTTGTGTAAATTTATAATTGGTAACGTTTTCGTGTTTAATGTTATCTGATTCTTCTAGCGGGTATTGTTATTTAGCGAAGAAACGTTCCGAAATAGATCTAAAAATTTTAAATTTCGGTGGGTGTTCGAGATGTTCCGTAATATTCACATCTACTGTAAAATCGGATGGAAAACTTTTGTTTCCAGTTAATGGACATCACGACAAGGGGCGAGAAAAATTCAGAATATTTTTAAAGAACCTTAAAATTATGATTTACAAATTAAAAATTATTGCCCTTATTTTATTTTCCGCTTTTGCCGTTGTTTCCTGCAACAAAAAAGAAGATAAGAAAGAGGAACCAGTTCAACAACAGAGGCCTAATATCATTTTTATCATGGCCGATGATCATGCGGTGAAGGCGATTAGTGCGTATGGTTCTGAGCTTGCCAAACTTGCTCCTACACCAAACATAGACAGGATCGCGCACGATGGTGCTATTTTTTACAGAAACTACTGTACAAACTCTCTTTGCGGGCCAAGTCGGGCCACCATTCTTACCGGGAAATTCAGCAATGAAAATGGATTTAGGATGAACGGTGATAAGTTTAATGGAGCCCAAACCACACTTCCTAAAATTCTTCGGAAGAACGGCTACACTACCGGAATTATTGGAAAATGGCACCTGGGAACCACTCCTACCGGTTTCGATTACTGGGATATTTTGGTTGATCAGGGAAATTATTACAATCCCGATTTCATCAGTGGAAGCGATACTACGCAGGTTCACGGGTATACCACAGATATTATAACCGATAAGAGTATTGCATGGTTAAAAAAACAAAAAGATTCAGGTAAACCCTTCTTTTTGATGGTGCATCATAAAGCACCGCACCGCAACCAGATGCCACCCTTACGATATGCGAACGTGTACGATAGTATACAGTTTCCTTTACCCGATACTTATTTTCCGGAATTCGACTCTACTCAAGTTGCGGCAAAGGATCAGTTAATGACCATTTATGATGACATGTATGAAGGCTACGATTTAAAAATGACTTTAAAAGAAGGGAGTCCAAAACTGGCTCACGATCCGTGGCATAATGAATTCAGCAGAATGACTCCGGAACAACGCGCAACATGGGACAGCTTATACCAGCCAAAAAATGATGCTTTTCACCGGGCGCATTTAACCGGAAAAGAATTGGATAAATGGAAAGGGCAACGGTTTTTACATCAGTATTTAGCTACCGTAAAGGCCATAGACGATGGTGTGGGAAGAATTCTTGATTATTTAAAAGAAAATGGACTCGATAAAAACACCCTGGTGGTTTATACTTCAGACCAGGGATTTTATTTGGGAGAAAACGGATGGTTCGATAAACGCTTCATGTACGAAACATCCTTCCGAATGCCACTTTTAATGAAGTACACGGGGCATATCAAAAAAGGAGAAAAAGTTTACGCAATGACACAGAATCTTGATTTTGCCGAAACCTTTTTGGATTATGCGGGAATCAATCCGCCGGACAGCATGCAGGGGAGATCTTTTAGGCCGGTATTAGAAGGAAAAGAAAAGGATACAGCTTTTCGAAAAGCTCTTTATTATCACTATTACGATTTCCCAGCATTCCATATGGTTAAAAAACATTATGGAATTCGTACTGAAAGATATGCTTTAATGCATTTTTATGATGATATCGACACCTGGGAAATGTATGATCTTCAGAAGGATCCGGAAGAAAAACATAATATTTATAACGATCCGGAATATAGCGATATGCAAAAACAGTTGCTTCAAAAACTGGATAGTCTTCAACTAAAGTATAAAGA
>JBAVQO010000577.1:0-2339 GCA_049694135.1 Gillisia sp.
CAGCATACCCAATGAAAAGGATCACCATACAGGCTACCCCCAAGAGAATGGTTGGGTGTGATTTGAAAAAGGCCTGGAACCGGAGAGTTAGCTCAGCTGGTAGAGCAAATAACTGAGGTTATGGCGTCCCAGGTTCGATCCCTGGACTCTCCACACCCAAAGGCAAGCGTGAAACCCTTGCTGGATCACTGGCCGGAAATATTTGCATAGGCCCGGCCGGTGATCCTTAAATACCCGAAGATTCGGGAAATTTTTAAAAACTCAATTTTTTGAGGGTGCTGAATACACCCTAAACTGAACTGAAACCATTATGAGACAAGCTAGCAGCCCCCGCAGTCTTGGCAACGCACTTAACAGTTTTCTCACCGTCACGGGTGCGATTAATCACATTGCTACTAACCAGCAAGAAAAGGAAACTGAAGCCGCTTTTGTGCACCCCATCATTATCCCGGCCGATTATAAAAAGAGCCTGGATCTTTACAGGCAGCACATCAAGAAGTACAATATACAGGTGTGGCTTGAGAATAAAGCCGTGCGTGATTACAACAAAGAGGTGATTCGCTTCAGAAAAAAAGCGAGCATCGACACCGAGCAGAAGATCAGGGAGGCTGTATGGAAGGAGAACCATAAGGATCTTAACCCAGAGCGATATAATGAAGCTGTAGAGGCATATAATGAGGAACATGGGCCACAACTGCGTAAAAAGAACCTTCGTCAGGAAGTGAAGCCTGAAAGCGAAAAGTATTTCCTGGCATTCCTACACCAGTACAGTCAGCAGCTTTACAAGAGAAAAACGATACGCCAATCCCTGGAGGTTCACGTTCCTGGTGAACTTCCGAAGCTAGAGCTTTATCCCAATAAGATCTCCACTGCAGAGATCAATGGTTGCAAAACATTGCCCGTCTCTAAGGAAGCTATAAGGCATCACAGGGAACGTTTGGAAGAAGCCGGAGTCCTGAATGGATATGAATACAGAGGCTCTACCAGGGCACTAAAAGTAGCCTTTAACCCTGCAGTTTTGAGCATCACCGACAACGGAAATACGAAAAAAGCCGCCGCTGAAAATCAGTCTGTTACGGGAATGAAAACAAACAAAGTTCGCCATAACAATGTATCTAGTATAAAGAACTTATTAGAAAAGAATAAGTATAGGGAAGAAGGAGTTGTCGCTACCGCGCCAACAGATCAAGATTGTACTAAAGAATCTACAAAAAAACCCAAAAGGCAAGGTGGGGATCTCGGCGGACCTAATAAAACTCAGAGCGGAGAATACCAAAAAAAATTCACCGGGCCGCGGAATTCGACAGGCTCATCCCAGGCAAAAAACCAGATCAGCACCGCGCTTGCGGCGAATATCGATGAAAGAACCATCCTTGCCAGGGGACTTGCTGCCGGAAAAGCAGATCAATACCAGCCTGTATCTCCAAAAATAGCGCAACAAGAAGCTTTTTACGGCGCCCTTCACCCAGATGATTTCAAAGAACTGGCTATCCAGGACGTGTTTAAATTTTCTGCTTCGATCTTCAAAGATCTCCAGGTACATCCCGGCAGCTGGATGAAAGCCTACAAGATCTGGATGAAAGAAAAATTCACCAGCTTCACTGGGCAGACTTTAAGCAAACCGAATATTTTAGAACATTGGCAAAAGGCGATCCTCGTTCTCAGAGAGATCAAAAAATATCAGAAAAACAATAAAAACTGGCAGCCGAGATATCCAAACATTTATTTCGATCCTGCTTTCAGTTTCAAAGAAAACAACAGTTTTGAGTATGCTTTCCGCTTCTTCAGAATCGAAGAAAAAGCCGTGGAAAGCCTTCAAAAACGGAATATTAAAGCCAGAAAAGAATTGAGAAAACCTAAAACCGATGTGCAGAAGGCTCAAATTCAGATCAGAAAAATGTTGAGAGGAGAGCTTTCGCTAGACCGGGTCTTGGAATATGTGAAATACAATTGCAATGCCCAGGTGAATGACAACCTGAAACAGCTCATCAAGAGAGAAAGTTCAAAAATAAACGCTTAAACCTTAGAATTATGAAAACCAAACCAATTTTATTCAGCACCGAAATGGTGCAGGCCATTTTGGAAGGCCGAAAAACGCAGACCAGGAGAATTGTTAAGGATCTCGAAGAAATAGAAGATCCACAATTTGGAGACATTGGTTATGCAGATAGATTTTTCACTGTGAAAGGATCATTAGATGGATCCTTTGGGGAATTGACCTTAAAAAAGCCCGTTGCAACAGGTGATATTCTTTGGGTACGAGAGACCTGGACACCAACAAGGTTTGATTATGAGGATATGTTGAAACGCGGAATTACTCATTTTGTTAAGTATAAAGC
>JBAVQO010000578.1:0-1571 GCA_049694135.1 Gillisia sp.
CCTGGGAATTTCTGAAATACGGAAAAAGAAAATACTTTCTGAAATTTCGATGTTATGTAATTTTCAAAAGAAATGAAGAGCGTAAAAGTGCATTTTTGGGGAGCTTCGGGAACCGTGACAGGATCAAAATTTCTGCTAGAAACCCCTGAACAAAATATCCTTATAGACTGCGGGATGTTCCAGGGCATAAAAGAATTGAGAGAGCAGAACTGGAAAGATCTCCCGTTCAATGTATCCGCTATAGACACGGTGCTGTTAACCCATGGCCATCTTGACCATACCGGGTATCTTCCCAGGTTATTAAAGCAGGGTTTTAAAGGTAAGATAATAGGAACGGAACCTACCCTCGAAATTGCGGGAATAATTCTTTTAGACAGTGCAAAAGTGAATGAAGAGGATGCAGATAAAGCAAATTACGAGCACTTTAGCCGGCATCATCCCGCACTACCGTTTTACACGGTAGAAGATGCCGAAAGAACCATAAAATTTTTCGTCCCGGCACAAAAGGATATCTGGTATACACTTTCTGAAAATATTAGATATTGTTTCCGTTATAACGGCCACATTATTGGTGCTACTTTTATTACTCTGGAAATATTTGGGAAGACCTTCGTTTTCTCGGGAGATATCGGCAGAAAGGAAGACCTGTTGTTATTTCCGCCCCAAAAACCACAGTGGGCAGATTATCTTTTTGTAGAAAGCACCTATGGAGATAGATTACATCCCCAAGAGAGCGTGTCTCAGAAACTCATCGAACTCATTAACAAGACTCTAAAGAACCAGGGAACCTTAATAATTCCTTCTTTTGCAGTGGAACGTTTGCAAACGCTGATTTTCTTGCTTTGGAAATTATACAATCTGCGAAAGATCCCGCATCTTCCCATTTTTATTGACAGTCCTATGGGAAACAACGTATTGGGTGTTTTTGAACATTTTCCATTCTGGCATAAGATCCCGCCTTCAGAAATCAGGGCTATAAAAAAGAACATGAATATCATTACTTCCTATAGAGAAACCTGGGAAACCCTCGAAGATTCCAGGGCAAAGATCGTGATTGCAGGAAGTGGGATGGTAAGCGGGGGCCGGGTGCTCACCTACCTTCAGCAGCTTATAGATAAACCTTCTACTACCATTTTATTGGTGGGATATCAATCTGAAGAGACTCGGGGTAGGAAATTGCTGGAAGGCGCTAAAGAAATCAAATTATACGGAAAATTCTATTCTGTAAGAGCTGAGGTGTGCCACATTGAAAGTCTTTCGGCACATGCAGATCAGGCAGGAATAATCGATTGGCTTAGCGAGATAAAAAATGTACCTGAGAACACTTTTCTAATCCATGGTGAACCTTCGGCACAAAATGAGCTGAAATTGAAACTTCAGGATACGTATAAATGGAAAGTTACTATTCCTGAACTTTATTCCATCGTGGAAGTATCTGTGTAATAGTTTCAATTTTCTTCGGGTACTGGTGCCTCAATAAACTGAATATCAGATAAAGTTTACAAACTGATAAATGTCATTTTTCAGATTTCAGGAATGCCTTACTTTTAGTTGAACATGCAGTATAGACC
>JBAVQO010000579.1:0-3706 GCA_049694135.1 Gillisia sp.
CCGGCGAATTTCATATCCCTGTACTTTCCGTTGGGAAATAGCAGGTTTCTGTTATAGGCGGCCTGTAAAATTGCTTCGGCTCCCGCGCTACTGCCTCCAATAATAATTTTTGAAGTGTCTATTTTGAATTCATGACTGTTTTTTATCATATAATTCGTGGCATCTAAAAAATCTTCAGCAGCCTTTCTAAAAGTTTCTATTTTACCGCTGGCCTCGTAATCGCATCCAAAGGATTTGTCCTTTCGAGTTAAACGATAAGAAATAAGAACCGCCACATATCCCTTTTTTGCAGCCATCTTTGAAAATTTAACTTTTTCCTCGTTCTTTCGACTGCCCACAGCGAATCCTCCTCCATGCATAAAAATAATCATTGGCCTTTTGCTAAGAGTATCCTTAGCAGGCTCATATATGTCGAGTTTCAAATCTTCCCCGTCCTTGTGCGAATAAGTACGGGTTATGGTATTTTTCGGAACAAAAAGATTATCGAGATATCTGTTCTGTGCCTTCAAGTTGAAAGCGCAAATAAATAGTACCATTACCAGTATTTTTTTCTTTCCCATAATTATAATCTTTTTGAAGAATTTCCGCCTGTTGAAGACTGAAAGAAATTCATTCTATCTGAATACAATATCAAAAATATATTTTTATAAGTTTAAAACCATTCCTTTTTAAGGAAAATATTGTAATTTTTAACTGCTCATTGCCTTGTACTCTATTTTTCAATTATGATAAATAAAACAATTAATTGCCTGATTATAATCATATTAAGTTATGTAAAAACTTATTCGCAGGAATTTGTTCCACCTATACAAAGTTATACGCCTTCTTTTTATTCGGCCGGAGGACAGAATTGGGACATCGGTATAGACAGTAAAGGCATAATTTATTCTGCAAATAACCAGGGGCTTCTTATTTACGACGGCCTAAACTGGGAACTTTTTCCCCTGGAAAGCCATGCCATTATCCGTTCGGTTTACCCTTATAAAAATAGGATTTACACCGGATCCTATAACGAATTCGGGTATTGGAAAAGAGATGATACCGGTCATTTAACCTACACCTCTCTTTCGCCTCTTATGGCTGATTTGAATTTAATGAGCGATGAGTTCTGGCAAATCATTCCCTTTAAGAACAATATTTATTTTCGTTCATTCGGAACCATTTATAAGTACACAGGAGAAAAAATTGTAAAATTCGCCGATGTTCGAGCAACGGCTCTTGAAATATTTAAAAATCATCTAGTCGCAGCAAAAAGCAAATCCGGTTTAAGTATTTTCAACGACAAAGGGCAGCAAATTGCGCTTCCGGGCAATACCGAAATTCTTCAGGGAAAAAAAATAGTAGATCTAAAATCTTATGGAGATTCGCTGTATATAGGGACTTCCAACAATATCTTTATTTATTCAGGCGCGAAAATAACTCCCTTTCCCGATCCTGAGATCAGCGAATTACTTTCAAAATACGAACTTAACCACCTGTTGGTCATAAATCCCAATGAGATTATCCTTGGAACCTTAAAAAACGGAATTATTCACTATAAAAATGGAAATATTAAAGTTTATAACCGAACCTCAGGACTTCAGAACAACACGGTGTTGGGTATGTTGTATGCCAATCATAAACTATGGCTAAGTCTGGACAAAGGTATAGATGCCATCGACCTGCATTCGCCTTTTAGTTTTTATACCGATAAGACCGGAGAAATAGGGACTGTGTACGACATTAAACGCTTTGAGCACAAATACTATTTGGCCAGTAATACGGGAACTTACACCTTTAACGGCAATTCTCCGAAACAATTGGGAAACGCCCAGGGCCACACCTGGAACCTGCAGGAGATAAATGGCATATTGTACGCCAATCACAATTCCGGAACTTACAGGATATCAAAAGATTCCTTTATTCCCATAGATGAGCGCACCGGTAGTTACAGTTTTAAGAATATTCCCAATAGTAATAAATGGCTGCTCTGCCACTATACCGGGCTTAGCATTTATGATCCGGATTCCAACAGAATCAAAGAAATGACAGGAATAAATTTCCCCGTAAAAAAGGCAGTTTTTGGCAGTGACGGAAGCATCTGGGCAGCGCATCCGTATGAAGGAATTTATCATTTAGTTTCCGACGGTGATACGAACATTGCCAAAATTCAGAAGATTAAAAACCTTGATAAAAAAGCTAATTTCCGACCTGCAATCTACAAAATAAACGATCAGCTTATCGTGTACGAAAATTCCAAATGGTACAAATACAATCCTTTTAAAGACAATTTTGAACCCTTCAAAGAATTTTCGGAGTATGAATTTTGCAAACTGATATATGCCGATAACAAGAATTACATTTTTATAGATCAGAGAGATGAAAATGTAATTTACACCGACCTTAAAAACAAAAGAATCGTTATTCCCCAGGAAAAATTTGATTTTCGGTTGGTAAAGCCCAATGCAAAATTTATTAGAGAAAACGATTCTATTCTTTTGGTTCCCCTGAACGATGGTTTTGCCAAACTGAACGTAGATAAACTGGAATATCGAAAAGACAGCGAATGGGTGAGCACTCCTTTTATTAAAAATTTTTCGAACGATATTAGATCTTTTTCTCTCGCAACCCCTGCGATTATTCCGTTTCCGGAATCCAAGAATTTAAAGGTCAAAGTGGGAATGCCCGATTCTGAAGCATCTGCCTTGCATTACAAGTTAAGCGGTGAAGATTCTATTGAAGGATCTTCCTCTACAGGTATAATCACTTTCCGCAACCTCACGAATGGCAATTACAAACTTGAAGTCAGTTCTGTGAGAGTTCCCGGAGTTACAGGCAAAACAGCAACTTATCTTTTCCAGATTGAAGCACCCTGGTACTTGTCTGCGTGGATGAAGCTTTTTTATATTCTCCTGGCCATTTCTCTGATGGTATTGATTTTCTGGTTCAACCGTCAGAAATTAATTAAACATCAGGCAAAACTGGAAGCCAAATTCGCAAAAGAGCACAATGAAAGAATAAATGAGTTAGAAAAGTCGCGGCTTATGCAGGAGATAGATATGAAACGAAAGGAATTGGCTAATACCACTATGATGGCCGCGAAGAAAAATGAGGTGCTAATGGAAATTCAGGGCGAGTTAAGCAAGGACAAGAATAAATTTTCCAATCAGTTCCGTATGAAACATATTATGAACAAAATTAACCATGCTGTTAAAAATAAAGACGAATGGAAGGTTTTTGAAACCAATTTTAATGAAGTTCACGAAGATTTCTTTAAGGAGGTACTAAAAAAATATCCCAATCTTACCAGCAAAGACCTCAAACTCTGCTCCTATCTTAAAATGAATTTAAGCTCGAAAGAGATTGCCCCTTTAATGGGTATTTCTGTTCGGGGTGTGGAAGTTCACCGCTACCGGTTAAGGAAGAAAATGAATCTGGAAAGCGACACAGGTTTAACCAAATTCCTGATTAAAAATTTCTAACAGGTTTGGTATAGAGGCCACTAATTTTTGAAATTTCACTACATCAATACTACTTCAGGCATTTTTTTAATGCTGATTTCCGTACTTCAGAAAGAGGCTAAACTCTTATATATCAACAAATAAAAACTGTTATATGCCGTGATGTAGTAGAAATGTACTATATCGTTTTCGTAAATTTTAGCAGTCAGTGTAACTTCCCTGAAAATTAAAGCCTAAAGTATTTATGCGTATGAGAGCAAAACTAT
>JBAVQO010000580.1:0-2027 GCA_049694135.1 Gillisia sp.
GCGTGGTTTCTGAAGAGGATGGTAGTTTTTTACTGAATGATATCGCAGACAGCAATTATGTATTGCAGGTTAGTTTTGTGGGATATGAAAATTACCTAAAGAAAATAAAAGTAAAGGGCAACGAAAACCTTGGTAAAATTCTATTGCAGGAATCACAGAATAATCTAGATGAGGTGACGCTCAAAGGGAAACGACCGGTCATTCAAAAAAAAATAGACCGACTTGTATTTAATGTTGAAAATACCACACTTTCTACCGGCGATTCCTGGGATATTTTAAAACACACCCCCGGTGTAATAGTAAGTCAGGGAAACCTGTTGATTAAAAATCAGCCGGCAGAGGTCTATATAAACGATAGGAAGGTGTACCTCAACAGTAATGAGCTTCAACAATTATTACAGAGTTTTTCTGGGAACAATGTAAAATCGGTTGAGGTTATTACCACCCCACCCGCAAAATATGATGCCGAAGGTGGTGCTATTTTAAATATTGTTACCTCAAAAAATATCTCCATTGGTTATAAAGGCGATATCAATGCCTATGCAACTGCTGCGATAAAGCCCAAATATTCGGTAGGAACAAGCCAATATTATAAAAATAATTGGCTGAATGCCTATGCAAGTTATAATTTTAATTCCCGGTTTGATTATAAGGAAGATACCGGTAAAATTGTGTTTTTTGAACCTAACGGGAATGTAGATTCACGCTGGTATAATGACTTTCAGAAAAATACGGAAACCTATTCCCATAGTCTGAATACCATTCTGGATTTTACTCTGAATGATAAAAACAGCCTTAGTTTAAGCGCAAATTTGCTCTTTACTCCCAGTGCAAATTCCGATATTGGTGGCCGCACCGATATTTATAATCCGCAGGGCAGTCTCGATTCGCTTTATACAACAGATAGCCGTTTGGAAGACCAGGGTCATAACCTTTTGTTCAATGCCGGTTATACTTCAAAATTAAACGACAAGGGCGCGGAACTTTCAATTAAGGCGAACTACATCAATTTTGCAGATGACCGAACCCAGGATCTAAATACGCGATATTTTTCTGCAGATGATTCTCTACTGGGAACCAATTCATTTTATACTCTTTCTAATCAGAATAGCGATATTTATACCGGACAAATCGATTTGACCACCACTGTGGGCGAATTGCCTTTTGAAACCGGCCTAAAATACTCCGGAATAAATTCCGATAGCGGACTCGATTTTTTCGATACTAATGACGGATCAAGAAATTTTAACCCGGCGCTTTCCGACCGATTTAAGTATAACGAGAATATTTACGCAGGCTACGCAAGTTTATCTAAAGATTGGGAAAAGTGGAGCCTGAAGGCAGGATTACGTGGGGAATATACCGATGCTTCCGGGACGTCAGTTTCATTGGGATTGGTGAATACCCAAAACTATTTCGAACTGTTCCCAACCGTTTATTTAATGCACAATCCGGCCGAAAACCATTCGTATTCCCTGGAATATACCCGCAGGATTACGCGGCCACGTTTTCAAAGTTTGAATCCGTATAGATATTTCCTGAATGAAAACAATTATAATGTAGGAAACCCCAACATTCAGCCGGGGATTACCAATAAAATCGATTTTAATTATACTTATAAAAACGCGCTTTCCTTCGATTTGTACTGGCAGCGGACCAATAACGCCACGGCCGTGCTTCCCTATCAGAACAATAAAAACCATACGTTGCGAACAGTAAATGACAATGTTGATTTTGACCAGCAGTACAGTCTGGACATAAGCTACTACAGTTATTTTAAAGATTGGTGGGTTTTTTCTTTATATTCTTCTTTTTATTATTTGCAAACCGATTTTTTTGCCCTGGAAAGTGGCAATCAAACTGTTACCAACGATGTTATCAGTACTTATATTCAGCTATATAACGGCTTTACCTTATCTAAAGACGGCACTTTTTCGGCCGATATAACAGGTTTCTACCTGCCAGATTTTGTAGCAGGTTCTTACCGATTTCAGCAGGCGCAATACAATGTTTCCGTTGGACTCAGG
>JBAVQO010000581.1:0-2944 GCA_049694135.1 Gillisia sp.
ACTGAGTATCCCGGTTATAAAAGTAGAGGATGTTTCCGAAGAAAATGTTGCGATTAATCAGAAGGAGCTGGCAGATAAAAAGGTGCTCGTAGTAGACGATGAGGCGTCGCAACTGGCGCTTTGTGCCGAATTATTAAAATCTATTGGAATAAAATGTGAACGTGCCATAAATGGTAAAGCTGCGCTGGAAAAACTTCGGAACAACGACTTTCATCTGGTTTTAACCGACATCCAGATGCCCGAAATGGACGGTTTTGAACTTTTGGACGCCATTCAGAACGACAGAATCATCCAGGATATTCCCGTTATAGCGGTTTCAGGAAGAAATGAGGTAGATCCTGAGGTTTATTCTCGGGCAGGTTTTCAGGGAAACATCATAAAACCGTATAAACCAGAAGATTTATTGCTGAAAATCGGGGAAGTTCTTCAGGTGGAAATCGAAAGAAAAAAGATTATCAAGTCGAAACCTTCCAAGATTTCTCTTCATTATTCATTGGACGAAATTACGATGTTTGCCGGGAATGATCCCGAGGCTTTAAGAAGTATCCTGGTGGCTTTTATTGAGAGCAATAAAAAGAACGTGAAAGAAATAAAGACTGCTTATAAAAAGGGAAACACAGATGCGGCAGCAAAAATCGCCCACAGGATGCTACCTATGTTTAAGCAGTTAAAAGCCAAAGAAATAGTAAGAGATCTTGAAAAAATGGAAGCCAAAGAAGATGGAAATTTTAAGGCTCCCAGGATTGAAGCTCTTACCCGGCGCATTGAAAAATTATTGGAAGAACTGGGTAAGGAAATTACAGTTTGATATCGTACTGCTTAAGCTTGTTGTAAAGCGTTTTTCGGTCTATGGATAGGAGACGGGCGGCCTTGCTTTTATTACCTTGCGCTTTTTCCAGCGCGTCCAGGATCAAAGATTCTTCATTTTTGTTCTTGAATAAGCCATAGGAATCATCTTTCTTTTCTGCGGAAGCGATCTCATGAGGCAAAACCCGCAACGGAATAAGAGACTCCTGTGTAAGCAACACCGCTCTTTTAACCATATTCTTCAATTCACGAAGATTCCCCGGCCAATTATAATTCCGGAAAGCTTCCAAAGCTTCGTCGCTGAAACCCATCACTTCTTTTTCCAGCTCATGATTGGCATCTTCGAGAAAATTTTCTGCAAAAAGAATAAGATCTTCTTTGCGATCCCGCAGTGCCGGCACATTAATTGAAAATTCATTTAAACGATGATAAAGGTCTTCGCGAAAATTTCCTTCCCGTACCGCGGCAGACAGATCCTCGTTGGTTGCAGTGATCACCCGAATATCTACTTTTATTTCGTTGTTGCTGCCTACCGGTTTTATTTTTCTTTCCTGAAGTGCTCGCAGTAACTGAACCTGTAAGCCATAGCTGAGATTTCCTATTTCATCCAGAAAAAGAGTTCCCCCGTTAGCAGCCTCAAAATGCCCCGTTTTATCCTGAATTGCTCCCGTAAAAGAACCTTTTAAATGCCCAAAAAATTCGCTTGAGGCTATCTCTTTAGGGATAGCACCGCAATCTACCGCGATAAAAGGGGCATCTTTTCGTTTGCTTTTTTTATGGATACTTTTAGCCACCTGCTCCTTTCCCGTACCGCTTTCCCCCACTATAAGAACCGACATGTTGGTAGGCGCCACCAAATCGATATAATTGCTGAGTTTTATGGCGGCGTCGCTTACTCCTTTTATAAATTCTCTGGGTTTATAAGCATCTTCTTTTTCACTGCTTTTGGCAGCTTTTTTAGTAGAGCCTGAAATGTTAGAAGATCTTTCCTGGGTAAGAGCGTTTTCAAGGGTGCGCAGTATGGATTCTGGCCGAAAGGGTTTGGAAACATAATCGAAAGCACCGTTCTTCATGGCTTTTACCGCCATGTTAATTTCGGCATAATTAGTCATCATAATCACCTGCGAAGAGGGATACTTTTCTTTAACCAACATCAAAATTTCGAGACCTTCGGTATCTGGTAAACGTACATCTGTGAGTAAAAGATCGAATTGTTGATCTTTCAGTTTTTTAAAGGCATCGGCCGCGGTAAAAGAAGTTTCAACTTTATAGCTCCTTTTCTCTAGAAAGGTCTTCAGCATTGTTGCGAAAGCAACATCATCTTCTACTATAAGAATTGAATTCATCGAACAGATTTATAGAATGCTAATTTAAACAATTAAGCGGTCAATATTACTGAAAAGCAAAAGGCATTTATATCGAGGGTTTTTGACGATTGCTTTTTTTCTCCCCCTGTATTTTCTTCTTTTTCAAACGTTTAATGTTTGAAGCTTTTGTTCGTTTGGTTCTTTTTCGCGGCTTTCTTTTCTTTAAAGCCGCGACCAACATTTCCTGAAATTTTGATTTTACTAATTCCTTATTTTTATGCTGACTCCGGGTTTCCTCACATTCCAAAACGAGTTCCCTGTTCTTGGTAAGCCGGTTTTCAAGTTTCCTGCTTATCCTTTCTTTTTCTTCGGAAGTTAATCCTTCAGAACTTTCCATATTAAAATGAAGCACCACTTTAGAAGCCGTTTTATTTACGTGCTGCCCACCCGCTCCGGAACTTCTTACGGCAGAAAAAACAACTTCAGAAAATATAGTATCAAAATCGGGCATTTTATGCTACCTGATGGCTGGGCTTTAAAAGATCTGCAACGGTTTTAACCGGGTTAAAAGTAGACACCGGCACTTCTACAAAAACAGTATTCCAGTAGGCCATACCTCCATTCCACAAGCCAGGTAATTCCAGTGCTTTTAAAGCCTTACCGTCCTTTGTTTTGGAAGCTATAAAACTTGTGGAAGGATCTACAAATTCCATTAAATCAAATTTTTGGCCCTGGAAATCCTTTAATCCACACACAATATCCACGGGATTAAAATGCGTGGCATTTTGCGCCAGTTCCTGCTGTTCTTTGTCTTCGGTGTTGATCTGTGC
>JBAVQO010000582.1:0-2586 GCA_049694135.1 Gillisia sp.
TCTTTAGTTTTTGAAGATTTCGGTTTACCACGGCTCCGCTGGAACCCACTAAATTTGCGATTTCTGTATTGGATAAATCGTTGATGAATTCCAGGGCTTTGGTTCCCTGATTAACATTTCGAAGAAATAACTTTACCAGGCGGGTAGAAACATTCTTGAATACGATATCGGAAACGAAATTTTCCATATTTCTCAGGTGTTTTCCTGCATACGGAAGAAATTCTTTGTAACATTCCGGGTGTTTATCCAGCCATTCCCGTAATTCTTTCATGGGAATCCCTAAAACGGTAACCTCATCTAAACATTCATAAAAAACATCGTGCCGCGACCCATCCACAAAACACAGAAGGTCAAATACATCATTTTTAGTGAAAATAAATAAAGTGATTTCTTTTCCCGAAACAACATTTATCAAGTACATTTTCAGCCGGCCTTCCAGAATGATATAAAAATTATTGCAAAAGCGCTCATTGTTTAAAATGCAGGTTTTTTTTGGCCACTTCTCTTCGTGGAATTTTGATAGAAATTCATCCAGAACTTCATTTTTCATTCCCTTCAGCAATGTGCATTGCTCCAGTGAGGTTTTATAGCGATTGAGAATAATTTCGTCTCTATTCATAAAAATAATGATCAAAAACGGAGGGAAAGCTTGGGGATAAGCTGGTTGTAAGAGTGAAAAACCAACAGATTTTAAAATTAATCATTTGGTTTGTAATGTCCTACATAAAATACAGATTTTAAAATGGCATAAACATTTCGTTTTACTTCAAAAATCTGTTATTTTTGCAAAATTGCTTGATAAAGATAAAATATGGCTGTGGAAACTTTTGGACTAGAAAAGAAGAAGAATGATAAAACCCTTTATGATTACCAGCAAGTAGATATAGAAAAAATTTTTAAGGTGATAGATGCTCATCCCGAGCATTATAATCTTTTATATCAGCTTCCCACCGGAGGTGGGAAAACGGTGATTTTCTCTCAGATCGTGAGAGAATATATCCAACGCACCAACAAAAAGGTCCTCATTCTTACGCACCGGATAGAATTATGTAAACAAACCTCCAAAATGCTTTCCGAATTTGGAGTTTTAAACAAGATCATTAATAGCAAAGTGAAGGAACTTCCCGACCAGGAGGATTATATGTGCTTTGTGGCGATGGTGGAAACGCTAAATAATCGCCTGAACGATGAGAAAGTGGAAATGAAGGATGTGGGCCTTGTAATTATAGATGAGGCGCATTACAACTCCTTTAGAAAGCTGTTTAAGTTTTTTGAAAAATGTTTTATTTTAGGAGTTACGGCTACACCTTTAAGTTCTAATATTAAACTTCCCATGAAGGATAATTACCGCGAACTTATTGTGGGAGACTCCATTTCTTCTTTAATAGAAAAAGGATTTCTGGCAAAAGCCAATGTTTATAATTACGATGTGGGCTTGCAATCGCTTAAAGTGGGCATAAATGGTGATTATACCGTAAAATCTTCTGAAGAACTGTATTCGAACCTTAGCATGCAGGAAAAGTTGTTGACTGCCTACCTGGAGCGTTCGAAAGGAAAGAAGACGCTGATCTTTAATAACGGGATAAACACTTCCAAAGAAGTGTATGAAACCTTCAGAAATGCCGGCTATCCCATAAAGCACCTGGATAACACCACAAGTAAGCAGGACAGAAAGCAGATTTTAAAATGGTTTAAACATACGCCCGATGCCATAGTAACCTCCGTCAGCATTCTGACTACCGGGTTCGATGAACCTTCGGTAGAAACCATCATCCTTAACCGCGCTACAAAATCATTAACCCTTTATTTCCAGATGATTGGCCGTGGGTCGCGAATTCTTCCGGGAAAAGATGAATTTACCGTGATAGATCTCGGAAACAATATGGCCCGGTTTGGGCATTGGAGTTCTCCTGTCGATTGGAAACAACTTTTCCGCTCTCCCGATTTCTATTTTGAAAATTTGTTGAGCGACGAGGAAATAGAAAGGGAATTCAAATATGTAATGCCTCCCGAGTTGCGGGAACAGTTTTCTGAAACTGAAGATGTTTCTTTCGATGTGGAATCTGCCTACGATGAAGTGATTCAGAAAGGATTAAAATCGAAAGCCGTGTTAGAATGGTCTCTCGATCAACACGTAAAAATGTGTGTGGAAAACAGCGAAGATGTCTTCGACGCCAGAATCCTGGCAAAGGAATTGAAAGATGATATCTCTTCACGTATCAAGCAATATTCGTATTGCATAAGCAAGAGCACCAAGAATTATCGCGACTGGCTCGAAGAAGATTATGCGCGCAGATTGCGATTGCAGATAAACAAAGAGTTTTAAACAGCCATATCTTGCAACCAGAACGTTTTTACTATTTGTGCCGAGTTCAGTTCCTGGGCTACAGGTTGCATGGATGGCAACGGCAACCAAATTTTAAAACGGTTGAAGGCCTGCTGAAAAAGACGTTCAAATTTATTCTTCCCGAAAAGCGATTTAAAATTCTGGGCTCCAGCCGTACAGATGCCATGGTTTCTGCCAACAATGCTGCTTTCGAACTTTTTCTTGAAAAATCTCCGCTTGAAGATATTCCTTCTTTTTTG
>JBAVQO010000583.1:0-2112 GCA_049694135.1 Gillisia sp.
TATCGCCATGCACCACGGCAGCATCAACAAAGAAACGCGACTTTGGGTAGAGCAGGCGATTCGCAATGAAAGCCTGAAAGCTGTTGTTTGTACCTCCAGCCTGGATCTGGGAGTCGATTTTGCGCCAGTGGAAACTATCATTCAGATTGGTGGCCCCAAGGGAGTTGCAAGATTCATTCAGCGGGCAGGAAGAAGCGGGCATCAGCCCGGAAAGGAAAGTGTGATCTACTTTTTGCCCACACACGCCATTGAACTTATTGAAGCTGCCGCGCTTCAGAAGGCGGTAAAAGAAACCGTTGTGGAAGACCGAATTCCGTATCTGCTCAGTTTTGATGTGCTTGTTCAATATTTGACCACACTGGCCGTTTCCAATGGATTTTTTCCGAAGGAAATCTACCCGGAGATAAAATCTACCTTTTGTTTCCAGGACATTTCCGAAGAACAATGGCGATGGATTTTGAACTTTATCACAAAAGGAAGTCAGAGTCTGCAGGCGTATGACGAATATAAGAAGGTGGAAATCGAGGAAGACGGAAGGTTTAAAGTAAACAACAAAGGTATTGCCATGCGCCACCGGCTGCAGATAGGAACCATCGTGAGCGATGCGATGTTAACGGTAAAATACCTGAAAGGCGGGTACATTGGCACGATTGAAGAATGGTTTATTTCCAAAATGAATCCGGGCGATGTCTTCACCTTTGCAGGAAGAAATCTCGAACTGGTTCATATAAAAAATATGCAGGTTTTGGTGAGGGCTTCTAAAAAGAAGAATTCCCGAATTCCCAGCTGGCAGGGTGGGAGAATGAGTTTTTCGGCGCAGATGAGCGAATTGTTGAGGAATGAAATGTACGAGGCTGAAGCTTCTACCACTTCAAAAAAGAAAATGCCGGCAGAACTGAAAGCTCTGCAACCCATTTTGAAGCAGCAGCAAAAAGAGTCGGTCATTCCCACCAGCGATGAATTTTTGATTGAGACTTTTAAAACACGGGAAGGCTTTCATTCCGTTTTTTATCCTTTTGAAGGTCGTTTCGTTCATGAAGCCCTGGGAAGTTTACTGGCTTACCGAATAAGTTTATTGTCGCCAATAAGTTTTACCATCGCCTTTAACGATTATGGATTTGAACTGCTGAGCGATCAGGAATTCGATATGCAACAGGTGCTGGACAACGATCTTTTTTCTCCCGCTTTTTTGATGGATGATCTTTATAAAAGCCTAAACGCAACAGAAATGGCGCGGCGTAAATTTCGGGATATAGCCGTTATTGCCGGGATGGTTTTTACCGGCTATCCCAACAAGCTGGTTAAAAGCAAGCATCTTCAGGCAAATTCCCAGCTTTTATTTAGCGTATTTCGTGATTTCGAACCGGAAAATCTGTTGTTCTTACAGGCATTTCGTGAAACTTTTGAACATCAGCTGGAAGAAGGAAGACTGCGGCTGGCCCTGGAAAGAATTTCGCAGCAGCATATTATTTGGAAAGCCTGCGACAAACCTACCCCGTTTTCATTCCCTATTATTACCGACAGGCTACGTGAAAAGTTATCTTCAGAAAAAGTAGAAGATCGCATTAAACGTATGCTGGAACAACTTGAAAAACAGTAAATTTGCAGCGTGACGGCAGCTGTAAAAATTAACGGACAAAACTTTACCTTTCATTCTTCGGGTGCTATGTTTTGGCAGGAGAAGAGCATGTTGCTAATAAGCGATGTTCACCTGGGAAAGATCTCCCATTTTCGAAAATTTGGAAGCGCCGTTCCACACAACGCCATTGTGGAGAATTTCGACAATCTTTCGGCGGTAGTCGGTTTCTTCAACCCACAAAAAATATGTTTTCTGGGAGACCTTTTTCATAGTGTTTTAAACAAAGAGTGGCATCTTTTTGAGGAATGGATTGCATCTGTTTCTTCTGAAGTATTTCTGGTGGTGGGAAATCACGACATCATTTCAGAAATAAAATATGAAGGAATCGGAGTGAAGGTGGGTTCAGAAATCCTAATCGATGACTATTTTTTTCTCACTCATCATCCGGAAAAACGAGAGGGATTTTTCAATATTTGTGGCCATCTGCATCCGGGTTATAAATTAAGGGGCAGAGGACGTCAAAGTATAAAATT
>JBAVQO010000584.1:0-2533 GCA_049694135.1 Gillisia sp.
GGCTATTTTTCGCCGTTTTTTTCTTCTCGCGATATTTTGGCGATATAGTTCATCCCGAAGCAGTTCTTCTTCCGTCGGCTCCGGAATTCCGGCTTTGGTATCGGTTATTACATGTTCGATTTTGGAACGATCTTCTTTGGCGGTAATAATATCGGGCCGGGAATTAGCGAATTTCGCTAAATCTGCCCGCTGCAATATTTTTTTAAGATCATCTACCGTTTGCTGACTCAATTTCAATTCTCCTGCGCCCACCTTAAGCTGTAAATAGGTGATGAGTTCAGAAGAAGTGCTTTCCATCGCCCGCAGGTGCACATCATCTTCAAGATATCTGCGCACTGCTTCGGTAAGTTTAGAATAATATTCTTTGGTCTGCCTGTTTTCGAGCAAATGAGATTCATCTAACTGCTTCAGCTCAAAAAGGGCTCTTTCATAAGGCGGTAACTGCGCTTCTGCTTCTTTTTTCCTTTTTCTTCGGAAGAAGTAGAATGCAACTCCCAACAAAATAAGTGCTGCCAACGCCCACCATACCCATTGCGGCATGACGAATCCCTGAGGCACTTCTATAGCCGGTTTTATGGGAAACATTTTTTGTTTTGTAGTATCTACGGCAACTGTCGCCACCTCAACCTGCATCGAATCGGTTAAGAAAGGCCTATCATTTACAATAACTTTTTGCTGCGGAATGGTATAAGAACCCGAATCGAATTTTGTTAATGCATATTTTTTCAGGAGAGTAAAATTCTTCTCAGATCGCGTGGTATCGGTTTTCATGGCCTCAACCACTTCCATGGGAGCAAAGGCTTTTGCATCGGGAAAAACAACAAGATGGGTAGAATCGGTTTCTACTTTAATTCCATAGATGATCTGCTCGCCAATTTTAATATGTGAAGAATCTATTGCCGCAGAAACCCGGGTTTCCTGAGAGTAACTAAGGGCCGAAGAGAAGACACAAAAACAAAAAAACAGATATGTAAAATAACTGTTTTTTAAAGAAGCGTACAAGGCCGAAAGGAATCCTTTGCCGGATGCTATGAGTGGTGACAATGTGATAATTTTTTTGTTCATTTTCCCTTAAGCCCTTCTTTTAAAATAGCCTAACAATTTTTTTACATAACTTTCATCTACCCTCAGATTAATGACTCCTGCGCCGCTGCGAGTAAAACTCTCCTGAAAATAATCCTGTTTCTCCAGAAAAAACGCTTTGTACGCAGTTCTAACCGATTTCGAGGAGGTATTTACCAGTTGCAGCTTCCCGGTTTCCCGATCCAACATTTGTACCAACCCCAGGTTCGGAATACTTTCTTCTCTCTCATCGTAAATCCTGATCCCGGTAACGTCGTGTTTCCCGCTAATGATCTTAAGAGTTTGTTGATAATCGCTGGTAATAAAATCTGATAATACGAAGATAATAGCCTTTTTCTTAATTAAGCTGGTAACATATTTTAGAGCCTCAGTAAGATTGGTTTGTTTTCCTGAAGGTTGAAACTCCAGTAATTCCCGTATGATTCGCAGGACGTGCGACCTTCCTTTTTTAGGCGGAATAAAAAGTTCGATTTTATCTGTAAACAAGAGCAACCCAATCTTATCGTTGTTCTGGGTAGCCGAAAAAGCCAAAGTAGCAGCAATTTCGGTAACGATTTCTTTTTTAAACTGCTCGCCGCTCCCAAACAATTCTGAGGCAGATACATCTACCACCAGCATCATAGTAAGCTCCCGCTCTTCTTCAAATACCTTTACAAAGGGTTCATTATAACGCGCAGTAACATTCCAGTCGATATTTCGAACATCATCTCCAAACTGGTAATTCCGAACCTCGCTGAAGGTCATTCCGCGGCCTTTAAAGGTAGAATGGTATTCTCCGCCGAACACGTGATTGCTCAGGCGCCGGGTCTTTATTTCAATTTTTCGTACCTTCTTAAGTAATTCTTTAGTATCCATAAGCCCTACTCCCCAACGGAATTATTGATTCTACTTCTATTCATTTTTAGAGCCTGCAATTCTAAATTAAAATTTTTTATGATGTGGGATTAAATCAGCCGGAAGATATTCTTTTATGGGAAAACGGGCTGAATTATGGTACTTCTACCTCGTTTATGATCTTGTTTATAATATCTTCTGAAGTCACATTTTCGGCCTCAGCCTCGTAAGTTATTCCAATCCTGTGCCGCAATACGTCGTACACCACGGCTCTTACGTCTTCAGGAATTACATATCCGCGACGCCGTATAAATGCGTAACATTTTGCGGCTGTAGCGAGGTTGATACTTCCTCGTGGGGACGCACCGAAATTGATAAGCGGTTTTAAATCTTCTAATTTGTAATTTTCTGGAGTTCTGGTGGCAAAAATGATGTCCAGGATATATTTTTCGATTTTTTCATCCATATATACTTCACGAACCGAACTCTGTGCACGGGCAATCTGCTCCAGGCTAACCACCGGATTTACTTTTTCAAAATCCCCTTTTAAATTCGCGCGGATGATAAGCTGCTCCTCCTCCATTTTTGGATATTTTATTACCGTTTTCAGCATAAA
>JBAVQO010000585.1:0-2933 GCA_049694135.1 Gillisia sp.
TAAACAGATGTAAAGTCCTGCCCTTTATAGCCCCAACATCGCTACTCATTTGCCAGGTGGGATATGAAATTTCTCTATTTATATTGATAAATGGCAGCTGATCTACGAATCCTATTGAATCGGGTAAGAATTTGTTTTTTGATGCATAAGACGCCATTATAAAATCCCGATTTACTATTGATAAAACGGCTTCTGTATTTAAATCTTCCAAAAATTCATTTTCTATCCACACTATAATTTCATCCGGAAAATTTTTAGCTATCTCCCAAAAGATTTTACAAATATTACCTCTAAACTCCAGAGGTTTTCCATCCTGAAATACATTTACCAGACTTCGGGCATTTTCATGTACGACAATGATCATATCAGGAATTATGCATTTTTAATTTGACGTAAGATTAGTTCCAGTTTTTTTGCAGGATGAAGGTAATTCAAATAATATTCATGATTTGCACGTTGCATTGCTTTCCGAAGTTTGTCGTTCGAGAATAGTGTTTCTGTTTTTTCAAGACATTCATCCAAATTATTAAAAACCATATAATTTTTTTCTTCTTGAAAATCTCCAAGTAATTTATATTTTTTAATTGGAGTTGTTACTATTGCAAGACTGTGAGCTACATATTCGCCCATTTTCCAACTTATACTTTGTTCCAGTCCCGGATTCACAATACCAATCCCAGAGTTCTTAAGAATTTTTAAATAATTTTTTTTATGGTATTCGTGGTTGCTAAGCAACAGATCAGGACACTGCTGAAGGGAAAAAGAATCCTTCTGAATACCGCCTTTAAAATGGATTCCATAAGCAATTCTCATGTTTTCTACAATTTCCATTCTTTGTGAATTAATAATATGCCTTTCCTGTTGTTTCCATTGCTCGTTATTGTTTATGGGATTCCATAATCGAGCGCTAAAAACTATATTGTTGTCTAAAGAGGGCAAAGAAACTGTGTTCTTTAAATTATTTGTTATTACACAGTCTTTAATATTTAAAGCCCGGGAAGCTGTTTTACTATATCGCAACGAATATTTTAAAAGTTTCCTGTTTCTAAAAAACAGGAATTGCAAAAAAGGATTTTTAAAATAAACTTGATAATTCAATCCAAAAGGAATCAATTTTTTATGAGTATTGAAATCTTTAATTAATAACATCCGCTTTACATAAAAATCGCTTTCTTCAAGCACATTTTTATCCAAATCAGAATTATCCGACATATCGAAGAAAACTGAATGCCCGTTATATTCAATTTTAAAGATATGAACTGGATAAGAGTATAGACCCAGTTTATACTTCAGTTCAATTTTTCTTTCCTCTTTAAGAAGTTCAAGTCCGGTAATCAACTGACTAAAATGAGCCAAAGTGGAATTGAAATATAGAGTCACCTTATCCATTCTCATTACCAATTAAATCCAGTTCTACATTCAAAGCGGCTGCATTAATAATATCAATATTGGCAAAAGGCCATCTTTCCAATGTTTTTCTTGCCAGACTTTCCTCTAATAAATTCTGAAAAAATTTCTCGCCTAAATGATTGTTTTTAAAATACTGATTAAGATTTTTTTCCATATCCGGATTCTGATACACTGCGGCCCAGTCTACAGATTGGAATAATCTATAGGGTTTTTCTGTATCCCGGGAATTCATTTTTCTTTTAATAAGAAAAGAATCAATTTTTGAACGAATTCCCCATACCGGAAATTTAATAAAATCTGGGAAATGCTGGGGAATCAAAGGAATCTGCCCCGTGGGAACCTTCTTAAACTTTTTTAATTCTTTATTTTCATTAAACAGTTTTTTTATAAACCTGTAATTCAATCTTAAATTAGGATGAAGGTTACTGGTATTCCTTAAAACCTGTAAGGACATAGAGGGACTATAAGCTTTAAACCGACTATTGGAAATTAGCAGCTGTTTGGAAAGCCGCATTCGGGTAAAAGTGTACCAGGAAAAGAGTTCATCATACAATTCTACATACGGCAAATTATGGGCCTCTATCCGTGAAAAAATTTCTTCCAGATCGCCGGTTACTTGTGCCTTTACTATATCTTCAGGAATTGAAAACTTCGTTCTTTTCAATCTTGCCTCCCCATAATAAATAAGATATCTTTTTAGAACAGATGCTTTCCATATTTCAAAATTTTCCTTTGTTGATATTTCAAAAGAATAATCCTCATTTTTGATATAATATTTAATAAAGTTCTTTTGACGAAAACTTCTGGAATTGAATTTTTTAATATTCCTTGCAGGTAAAGCTTCACATAATTCACCGAAAAGCAAAGGAGTTTTTGGCTCATTCGGAACATTTTCCATGATTTCCAGCCAGGAACAAATTTGAACGGCTTCGGTTTGTAAGGTATACTTCTTTAATATTTCATAATCTGGGAAATAGAGCTCAGGCTGATAAAAATTCTGAAAACCAGCATTTTTTATTTTCGCCAGGCGGGAGGCTATTTTTACCTCATAGTTTTCTTTTGCCCCAAAAGTCAGACAATCAATTTCTTTGGTAGCGGGAATTGCTCCTAAGGCTATTCGGCTGTCCATTCCACCGCTCAATGCCATTTTCACCTTATCTGTCCCGATGGTGCATAAAGCAACTTCTTTTTGAAGATCCTTCCAGTAGTCTGTTACAAGATGATGTTTTTGATTTGGAGAAGAAATATCCTGATAAAGGGAATTATCATATTTCCTCTCAAGTATATTTCCGGTTTTATCGAATTTCATATATTCTCCGGGTAACAGTCGTTTGCAATTCTTAATTATAGTCCTGCTCCCAATATTGGAAAAATCCTGCCCTATGGTACGTTGTAAAATCCCAACCTCATCCACATTCTCTTCGGAAGCTTTTGCTATCGCAAGTATGCTGTTGGAAATAAAAAACCCTTTCTTATTTTTTAGATAATACATAGGATACAGTCCGATATGATCGGTACAGATC
>JBAVQO010000586.1:0-5693 GCA_049694135.1 Gillisia sp.
TATGCGTTTAACACTCCCGAAGATCTCCTGGTCTGGGATGTGGGCCATCAGGCATACGGACATAAAATTCTTACGGGCAGGCGGGAGATTTTTGATACCAACAGACAGTTAAATGGCCTGAGCGGATTTCCAAAAAGATCGGAAAGTGAATACGACACTTTTGGGGTTGGTCATTCTTCAACTTCCATATCGGCAGCCCTGGGAATGGCACTGGCTTCAAATCTTCTTGGGGAAACCGAAAAACATCATATCGCCGTAGTGGGCGATGCTTCCATTGCCAGCGGAATGGCTTTTGAAGGCCTCAATCACGCAGGCGTAACCAAAGCGAATCTTCTGGTGGTTCTTAATGATAATGCCATTGGAATCGATCCCAGCGTAGGTGCTTTAAAACAATATCTTACCAAAGCAAGGGTGGGGCATAAACCCGTTCAGGATAATATTATTGAAGCTCTGAATTTTCAATATTTCGGACCCGTGGACGGGCATGATCTCGAAGGCCTTTTGAAGACTTTTGTTGAATTAAAACAAATCAAAGGTCCTAAATTCCTTCACGTAATCACTACAAAAGGGAAAGGACTGAAAAAAGCTGAAGAAGACCAGGTAAAATATCACGCACCAGGCAAATTTGAGCCCGAAACCGGAGAACTGATTTCTAAAAACACCGAGGGTCTGCCTCTTAAATATCAGGACGTGTTTGGGCTAACCTTAGTGGAACTCGCCCGAAAAAATAAAAAGATCATCGGGATTACCCCGGCAATGCCTACCGGAAGTTCTTTAAAATATATGATGCAGGCCTTTCCCGATCGGGCGTTTGATGTAGGAATCGCAGAACAACATGCGGTTACCCTTTCTGCCGGAATGGCCACGCGTGGCTTTACGGTATATTGCAATATTTATTCAACTTTTCTACAGCGAGCGTACGACCAGGTAATTCATGATGTTGCGCTTCAGAAGCTACCTATAATTTTTTGCCTGGATCGGGCTGGAATTGTTGGCGAAGATGGCGCCACTCACCACGGCGTTTTCGATATCGCTTATTTACGCTGCATTCCCAACATGATGATCGCCGCCCCGAGAGATGAGGTTCAGCTTCGGAATTTGCTGTTTACAGTTCAAAGAGATCTTCAAGGCCCTATTGCCATTCGTTATCCCCGCGGAAGGGGAATAGGGAGAGACTGGCAGCAGGATTTTGCACTTCTTGAATACGGGAGAGGGGAATGTTTAAAAAAAGGTTCCCGTGTCGCGGTAATCAGCTGTGGCAGTATTTACAAAAATGTTAAAAAATCCATAGAAAATTTAGATAAAAAAGATTGGGTGGCCCATTATGATGCGGGATTCGTAAAACCGCTGGATATCACACTTTTTGAAGATATTTTTAATAATTTTGCAAAAATTGTAACTGTTGAAGATGGTGTAATTGCCGGTGGATTTGGATCTGCGGTACTGGAACTGGCTTCCCTTAAAAATTACAAGGGCGAAATACGTTGTTTGGGCGTGCCCGACGAATTTATTGAACAAGGAAGTGTAGATGAATTATATGAAATCGCAAAAATTGACGTTCAACATATAACAACCACAATAACAGAGCTTTTTTAATAATTTTTCATTTCTTATAACTTTTAGAATTTAATGCAGTCCCGACTAAATCTCCTTTTATTTTTCTTTTCCTTTACCGTCTTTGCCAGTCATCCGCTCTATAGAATTGAGAAGGATTCTACCCAGAGTTCAACTACCCAGAATCTCAAGGAAAAAGACACCACTGCTACAGATACTACTTTAATGGCCAATCAGGAAGTGATGATTCTCTGGACTCAAAAAAATGCCGTGGGAATGAATTTAAGCGAAGTCGCTTTTTCAAACTGGAATTCCGGGGGAAATAATTCTATTTCTGCGTTGTTTCATGGCAATTTTGAAAGAAAATATCAAAAGAGATTATTATCCTGGAAAAATATTGCTTCCATCAAAATAGGTTTGAACGCCCAACAGGGGCGGGAACTAAGAAAGACCGACGACGAGATACGTTTTGATTCCACCTTTGGCTATCGTAGAGATTCAACTTCAAATTTTCGATATTCGGCGAAGTTCAACTTCAATACTCAGCTCGCCAATGGGTATAAATATCCGAATACCGATAAGCCAATTTCAAAATTTATGGCTCCGGGGTATACTTTTTTGGGGATAGGGACTGAATATACTGCGCCTAAAGAAGATCTAACAGTTTATGTTTCGCCCGTTACCGAGAAATCTACTTTTGTGCTAGACCAGACCCTGGCTAATGAAGGAGCTTACGGGGTAACTCCGGCTGTGCGGGATTCTTTGGGGAATGTATTGTTAGAAGGGGAAAAGTTGCGAACAGAATTTGGATTTTTGGTCACCAGCGGATTCAGCAAACAAATTTTCGATAATATTAATATCGACAACCAGGTGAGTTTCTATTCAGATTACCTTCATAAGTTCGGAAATGTTGATGTAGATTGGTCGCTTAACTTAAACCTTACCGTCAATGATTTTGTGAAGGCCAATATTGGCTCTCACCTAAAATATGATGATGATGTGAAGGTAAAAAAAGATGTAAACGGAGACGGAACTCTCGAGACGCTCGGCCCAAAAGTCCAGCTTAAGCAAATGCTGGGGGTGGGAATTGTATATGAATTCTGACGGATTACAAGCGTAGGCCGCTGTATTTTTCAAAAGAAGCTACCGTAAAACTGTCTGTCAGCGAAGCCGTATAGGAGCAGATTTTCAGCAACTTTTCGTACGCACTTTTATCATCTTCTATCCTGAGGTCGGCCACCGATTTTTTTACCAGGGAATTGAAGTTTGAATCCGGAAGCCTCTCTTCGGGTAAAAAAGCCTGTGTGTACGTATCCAGCAAGAAGGATAGCATTTTGTAACCCGCAATTTCTTTATTTATCACTTCTTCACTCTGATATATCTTTTCTACGCTTATCTTTATGATATCATCGATTTGTGCCTCGAAACGGCTTTTGTCGAAAAGAGACCTATGAAATTCCCCGGCCAGAATGGCTTCTTCATTTTTCAGGAAATTATCCACGGCTTCAGAAATCAGCGTATTTATAGCTAAAGCTCTAAGATATCCCAACCTATCTGCCGTACTGGTAAGCGTATTGTATTTAGCGGTATTTATGCTGTGTTTTACAAGTTTTATAAGATATTCCAGGGCATATTCTTCTTCGATAAGTCCCAGATTGATTCCGTCCTCAAAATCTATGATGGTATAGCAAATATCATCTGCCGCTTCTACCAGGAAAGCCAGCGGATGACGGGTATAAGCGATGTTTTCGCCACTTCTTACCTGCTTTAGTCCCAATTCTTCAGCTATATCTTTTAAAATGTTCATTTCACTCTGAAATATTCCGAATTTTTTATCGCCTATATTTCGTGTGGGTTTACACGGAAGAGATTCTTTGGGATACTTCATAAAGGCGCCTAAAGTGGCATAAGAAAGCCGAAGGCCTCCCTCAATTCCGGGTCTTGTTTCGGTAAGGATTTTAAAACCATTCGCATTCCCTTCGAATTTTATAAGATCTTCGTATTCTTTTGCCGACAACTGATTTTTAAAACGTTTACCGTTGCCCAGACTGAAGTATTCGCCGATAGCTTTCTCTCCGGAATGTCCAAAAGGGGGATTTCCGATGTCATGCGCCAGAGCAGCAGCGGCTACAATGGCCCCGAAATCATTCATTTGATACCCGTGCGTGGCTCGTAATTGCGGATGTTTTTCAAGGATTTTTTGACCGGCCAGCCTTCCTAAAGATCTTCCTACTACAGAAACTTCTAAGCTGTGGGTAAGGCGCGTGTGTACAAAGTCGGTTTTGGAAAGTGGGATTACCTGAGTTTTATCCTGCAAACTTCTGAAAGCCGAAGAAAATATTATGCGGTCATAATCTACTTCAAAACCCAATCGAGTTTCATTTTGTTCTTTTCGAAGCCGTTTATTTGTATCTCCAAATCTTTTTAAGGAAAGGAGTTGTTCCCAGTTCATCATAATTAATAAGTACTGAATTCTTTTAAAAGAGTAAAGGAAAGCAACCGGAGTTAACTTTCCTTTGTTTATACTAAAATAATCAAATTTTGTGAGGTAATTAAGATCCGCACATCAGGCAGTCATCTCCCTCTCCTTCTTTAGATTGTGCGATCAACGCGCGTAATTCTTCAGGAGTTAAAGAGCTGCTTTCGGGAGCAACCGGTATTGATGCTGCATTGGCAGCAGATATGGTTTCTACCCCCGCATAGGTAGTGTCAGGTTCTTTTTTTGCTTCTTTTTTCAGGGTGAATTTAATGGCATCTACCGCGCTTTTAGTTCGCAGATAGTACATTCCTGTTTTCAGGCCGCTCTTCCAGGCATAAAAATGCATAGACGTAAGCTTGCTGAAATTGGCATTTTCCATAAATAAGTTAAGCGACTGAGACTGATCTATAAAATAGCCGCGCTGGCGGGACATATCTATAATATCTTTCATACTCAATTCCCACACGGTTTTATAAAGGTCTTTTAAATCCTGGGGTATAATATCTATATTTTGGACGGAACCATTAGCTCTCATGATCGCATCTTTTACCTCATCGGTCCATAAACCACGTTGTGAAAGATCTTCCAATAGATGTTTGTTCACAACAATAAATTCTCCTGAAAGCACTCTACGAGTATAAATATTAGAAGTATAAGGTTCAAAAGCTTCGTTGTTTCCTAAAATTTGAGAGGTAGAAGCTGTAGGCATAGGCGCTACTAATAATGAATTTCTTACGCCATTTTTAATTACCTGCTTGCGCAGTTTGGTCCAGTCCCATCTTCCGCTTAATTCTTCATCTTTAATTCCCCACATGTTATACTGGAATTCTCCTTTGCTAATTGGAGATCCTTTATAAGTGGAATACGGACCTTCTTCTTTGGCCAATTCCATAGAAGCTGTTACGGCTCCAAAATAAAGTGTTTCAAAAATATCCTGATTTAATTGTTTAGCCTCATCGCTGGTAAAAGGCAAACGCAGTTTAATAAAGGTATCTGCCAGACCCTGAACGCCTAAACCAACGGGGCGGTGGCGCATGTTCGAATTTTCGGCCTCTTTTACGGGATAATAATTCCTGTCGATCACGCGGTTTAAGTTTTTAACCACGCGTTTGGTGATCTTAAAGAGTTCTTTATGGTCGAATTCATCATTTTTAATGAACATCGGCAGCGCTATGGAAGCAAGGTTACAAACCGCTACCTCGTCTGGACTGGTATATTCCATAATTTCGGTACACAGGTTAGAGGAACGGATGGTTCCTAAATTCTGCTGATTCGATTTGCGGTTGGCAGAATCTTTATAGAGCATATATGGAGTCCCGGTTTCGATTTGAGATTCCAGAATTTTTTCCCAAAGTTCACGTGCTTTTACAGTTTTACGGCCTTTGCCTTCGCTTTCATACTTATGATACAATTCTTCAAATTCTTCGCCGTGAATATTATACAATCCCGGGCATTCGTTCGGACACATAAGGGTCCATGTGGCATCTTCTTCTACACGTTTCATAAAAAGATCGGGAATCCACATAGCGTAAAAAAGATCTCTTGCGCGCATTTCTTCTTTTCCGTGGTTCTTTTTAAGATCCAGGAAATCAAAGATATCGGCATGCCAGGGTTCTACATACATGGCGAAAGAACCTTTTCTTTTTCCTCCGCCCTGGTC
>JBAVQO010000587.1:0-4620 GCA_049694135.1 Gillisia sp.
CCGTTATGGTATATAATCCTGATCCCGCGAATATTGGTAAAAAACTGAATGTAGAACTGGAATGGCCTGTAGGCGCTTCTGAAGCACAACCTTATGGGGCGATTTTAAAAGAACCTATTACCAAGTCAGGCGAATGGGAAGTTTTAACTTTCGATTTCAGCAGCAATACAAATATTCCTGATGATGCTCAGTTTACTCAGCTGGTATTCAGATTCAACGATACAGCAGAGGGAGCAGGAGAGAAAATTTATATTGATAATATAACCTTAACCAATTAATCATGAAGAAGAATTTTATATACGGGTTAGGAGTAGTATTCGTACTCCTGGCGATGCTCGGAAGTTGTACTACTGAAAACTACAGCCTTGGCCAATTAACTCCCCCTTCAAATGTTGTAATTAATACACAAATCGTTGGGCAGGATGCAGATAATCCTAATGGAGATGGCTCGGGAGATGTTGTTATTTCGGTAAGCGGAGATAATGCCCTTGCCTATAAAATCGATTATGGAACTACTTCAACAACGAATCTGGTTCCTATCAACGGTTCGGTTACCAAGAAATTTACAAATCTTGGAGTAAACGATTATACCTTAACCGTAGTAGCCTATGGAAAAGGTGGAGCATCTACCAATGTTACCAAGGACATTACTGTAAAAAGTGTTTTCAATCCAAAGCCTGAAATTGTTGAGGATTTAACAGGGGGTTCTTCTAAAACCTGGGTGATTGAAAAAGATGTGGCAGGACATTTGGGAGTTGGACCTTGGGAAGGCTCTGTTTCACCAATATGGTATCAGGCACAACCTAACGAAAAAGCAGATTGTTGTTCTTGTTTTTATAGTGCATCGTTCACTTTTACCAAAAATTCAAACGGAACTTTTTCATTGTCGGTTTCAACTCCCGATGGAGCATTTACAAAAACAGGAGGTTTAACCACACTCCCGGGGATTCCTGCTGCAGGAGATGAGGGATGTTACAGCTACGATGGTGGAATTTCAGATTTTAGCTTTATTCCTTCCAGTTCTGGAATTCCTGAATCTACTCCTTCTACTCAAACCAGTATTGATTTGTCTGGAAATAGTACCTTCATTGGTTATGGTGCTGTTCAAAAGGAATATGAAATTCTTGAAATTACACCAGATTATTTATACCTGCGAGTACAGGGAACAGAAACAGGAAATGCGTGGTATATGAAACTTGTTCCTGCTTCTTAATTTTTTTGATTTAGCAATCTACCCGAAGTTCAGACAAGTTTCCTGAGCTTCGGGTATTTATTAACTTCTCCCTTAATTTAAATCTCTTGCCATGTTTTTAAAAAACAAGATATGGACTGGAAGTATTTTCTTTCTTTCCCTTTTACTAATAGGCTGTAGTGGTTCTTCCCCAAGCGAAGTACAAAGTCAAAAACCATCAGACCTGGTGGTGAATGTTGAGGTGGTTGGGAGCGATACATCTAATCCTAACGGAGACGGAAGCGGAAAAATAAAACTAGATTTTTCGGCAACAAACGCAACTTCTTACAAAATAAATTTTGGGAATGGAGATACTATGGAAACTACCTCTACTTCTGTTTCTTATACCTATACAGGTTCAGGAACCAGTACTTATAATATTTATGTTTCTGCTTACAATGCCGATAAATTTGTTTCCGCTACTAAATCGGTAACTATTTATATCACCCCCTCTTTACTATGGTCAGATGAATTCAATTCAGATGGAGCTCCAAAAAGCTCCAATTGGGGATACGATCTTGGTGCCGGTGGCTGGGGTAATAATGAATCAGAATATTATACTTCCAGAGCAGATAATGTAATTGTAGAGGGCGGCTATTTAAAAATAACCGCTAAAAAAGAAGATTATCAGGGTTCTCACTATACTTCTGCCCGAATTAAAACTCAGGACAAATTCAACTTTAAATATGGAAAAGTTGAAGTGCGTGCTAAACTGCCGGAAGGCGGAGGTACGTGGCCTGCAATATGGACACTGGGTTCCAACATTAATAGTGTTGGATGGCCCGCCTGTGGAGAAATAGATATTATGGAAGAGGTAGGAAATAACCTTGGGAATATTCATAGTACCCTTCATACTCCTTCCAGTTATGGAGCAAGTGTAAATACAGCGACTAAAATGGTACCCGATGCCAGCACCCAATTTCATGTGTATGGTATGGAGTGGACACAGGATAAAATTGCCTTTTCTATAGATGGTACTGTTTTTTATACCTATAATCCGGCCACTAAAAACTCTAGTACCTGGCCATTCGATTCTAACCAGTTTATAATTCTGAATTTGGCTATGGGAGGGAACTTTGGTGGCGCTATAGACAACAATTTTACCAGTGGAACCATGTTGGTAGATTATGTGAGGGTATATCAATAAACAACTCTTCTCGTGAAAAATAAATGCAGAGGAACTATGAAAACTAAAATTGGAGCTAAAATGAAACTATTATTTATTCCCGCCTTGCTTTTTGCACTTAGCACTAACTGCAGTAAACAAAGCACAGATCAGGGGCAATCACCGGTAACACCTCCACCCGTAACACCTTCGGCTAAAAATGAAGTAAATTTTTATCTCACAACTTCCGATGGGTCTCATAAACTTGAAAAACAGGATGATATTCTGGCTTTTGGAAATACCTATAATTCGTATTCTAATATTGAAGTAAACAGCGCTGAGACTTTTCAGACCGTAGACGGATTTGGTTTTACATTAACCGGTGGAAGTGCAGAGGTTATAAATTCTCTGAATCCAAGTAAAAAACAGGAATTATTACAAAAATTGTTCGGGAACTCAGAAAATGGAATTTCCATAAGTTACCTGAGAATTAGTATTGGAGCTTCAGACCTGAATGCTTCCGTATTTTCTTATGATGACGTTCCCAACGGGCAGACCGATGAAGATTTATCTGAATTCAGTTTGGGCCCCGATTTGGAAAACCTGATTCCTTTGCTCAAGGAAATTTTAGCGATTAATCCCGGTATAAAAATTCTGGGTTCTCCCTGGTCTCCCCCGGTATGGATGAAGGATAATAAAGAATCTAAAGGCGGAAGCTTATTGCCAGAATATTATGATGTCTATGCACAGTATTTTGTGAAATATGTTCAGGCTATGAAAGCCCAGGGAATTATCATCAATGCGATAACTCCTCAAAATGAACCTTTACATCCCGGAAATAATCCCAGTATGTATATGCCGGCAACCGAAGAAGCCGCTTTTATAAAAAAATCATTAGGTCCCGCTTTTAAATCGGCAGGAATAAATACTAAGATTATTGTATACGATCACAATGCCGATAAGCCGGAATATCCTTTAGCTATTTTAAATGATGCCGATGCCAGAGCATATGTTGCCGGCTCTGCCTTTCATTTATACGCCGGAGATATTAGTGCTTTATCTACCGTTCATAGTGCCTACCCAAATAAAGATGTTTATTTCACAGAACAATATACGGGCTCCGGGAGCGATTTTGCGGGAGATTTAACATGGCATTTAAAAAATGTGATTATTGGTTCCATGAGAAACTGGAGCAAAACTGCACTGGAATGGAATCTTGCCAATAATGCAGATTTTGGTCCTCATACTCCTGGCGGTTGTACCACCTGTAAAGGAGCTGTCACCATAAACAGCAGTTCGTCCTATAACGAAAATGTTGGTTTTTATATTATTGCTCACGCTTCCAAATTTGTACCTCAGGGCTCGATGAGAATAGGCAGTAACATTAGTGGTGCTCTCCAAAATGTGGCTTTTAAAACACCTTCAGGGAAAAAAGTTTTAATTGTTGAAAATGATGGAGCATCAGCACAAATGTTTAACATCAAATATAACGGGAAATGGATCACTACTTCATTAAATGCAGGATCTGTTGGTACGTATGTTTGGGAATAGAATTATTAAGTTGAAAAAAATATTCTACATATTAACATTTTTAATTTCTGCCTTCGGATTTTCTCAACAATCTCCGGCGGGATTTTTACATACCGAGGGACAGAGAATTGTTGATAGTACTAATAAAAATGTGTTGTTAAAAGGAATCGGCCTGGGCGGCTATATGCTTCAGGAAGGATATATGCTTAAAGTACCTTTTAAAGAACAACAACAGCATGTTATAAAAGAGCATATTCAGCAGCTGATAGGGAAAGAAAAAACCGAAGCATTTTATAAAGCCTGGCGTACGAATTTTATTCAGAAGAAAGATATAGATTCTTTAAAAAGCTGGGGTTTTAATTCCATTCGGCTTCCCATGCACTACAATCTTTTTACACTTTCTGTAGAAGATGAACCGGTAAAAGGGAAAAACACCTGGAAACAGGAAGGTTTTACCATGGTAGATTCTTTGGTAAGCTGGTGTAAGGCGAATGAGATGTATTTAATTCTCGATATGCATGCTACTCCCGGGGGCCAGGGTCATGATTTAAATATATCAGACCGCGATCCTTCGAAACCTTCGCTTTGGGAAAGTAAGGCAAATCGGCAAAAACTGATTGCTTTGTGGACAAAACTGGCCGAACGCTACAAAGATGAACCCGGTATTGGAGCTTACGACATCATTAACGAACCCAACTGGACCTTTGAAGGAAGGGACAAAAACGGGAGGGAAGATACCTTAAATAAACCTCTG
>JBAVQO010000588.1:0-4496 GCA_049694135.1 Gillisia sp.
AAAATTTTTCGGCAATAATTAACACCAGTGCAATCCGAAAATTTACGGCTGTAAAAATAGGGTTTTGCAACTTCCTGCACTTTGTAGATTTTTAGGGATTTACACTTATTTGCAACAAATAAAATAATCTTGCAGTTTATCCGTTAATTACTATATTGCAAGGCCTAAATTACTACAAAAAGAGAACAAGAATATGAGGATCAATGTTGCCTTTAAAACCCTGCTATCTCTCGCGCTAACTGCGGGTTTGGCAGGTTGTAATAATTCAAGAGATTATAAAAACAATTCCCGCGCAACAGGATGGGATATCAATTCCAAAGATGGCGGTTTTCAATATAATAACGATTACAAAGAACAGGAAACTGGTCCCGGGCTCGTTTTTATTGAAGGAGGAACCTTTACCATGGGAAGGGTGGAAGATGATGTAATGCACGATTGGAACAATACTCCCAATCAGCAACATGTTCAGTCATTCTATATGGATGAGACAGAGGTCACCAACAAAATGTACCTGGAATATTTAGACTGGTTAAAAAGTGTATTTCCACCAGAGCAGGAAAATTATAAGAATATTTATACCGGTGCAGTTCCCGATACGCTCGTATGGCGTAATCGCCTTGGTTTCAACGAAACCATGGTAAATAATTACTTGCGTCATCCTGCATATGCAGAATATCCTGTGGTAGGTGTTAGCTGGATACAGGCAGTGGAATTTAGCAAATGGAGAACCAACCGCGTTAATGAATTACAACTCGCTAAAGCAGGTTACATAAGCAAAGATGCGATGTATCAGGAAGATCCGTCTACCACTTTCGACACAGAAACTTATTTGAATGCCCCAACTAAGGTATATGGTGGCCAGGAAGATCTTACCCGCGGCGGTAAAAACGCTGATAAATTGGCCGTAACTCCACCGGATGGAGGAGATGCTCAGCATCAATACGTACAACGCAAAGATGGTATACTTTTACCCGAATATCGACTTCCTACCGAAGCAGAATGGGAATACGCCGCATTAGGATTGGTAGGGATAAGAGATTATAATGTTTACCGCGGAAGAAAAAAATACCCATGGGATGGACAATATACCCGTTCCGGGGATGTAAAAAGTCAGGGCGATCAGTTAGCCAACTTCAAACAGGGAAAAGGAGACTACGGTGGAATAGCCGGGTGGAGCGATGATGGAGCAGATATCACTGCCCAGGTAAAATCGTATCCTCCAAACGATTTTGGTCTTTATGACATGGCCGGAAATGTGGCAGAGTGGGTAGCCGATGTTTATCGCCCTATCGTAGATGAAAAGTTTAACGATTTCAACTACTACCGCGGGAATGTTTATACAAAAACGGCTATTAACGACGATGGTACCGTAAAAGTTGTACCTCCCGATGGAATCGTATATGACACCCTAAGCAATGGAAAAATTATCGCGAAATCCCTTCCCGGAGAACTCGCACAGGTACCCATCGAAAAAGCAGACACTTATTTAAGAACCAATTACGATAAGAGTGATAACCGCGATTTTCGCGATGGAGATAAAGAATCTTCCAGATATTATCAACCTTTCTCAGAAATTAGCAGTCCTTCCAAAAGAATGTATAACTCGCCTGAATTTGAAACCACAGTAGATAGTACAGGAAACATCAAACCGAAATATGATGAGGCCGAAAGGACCACATTGATAAGCGACGAGGTAAGAGTTTACAAAGGTGGCTCCTGGAGAGATCGGGCCTACTGGTTGGATCCCGCACAAAGAAGGTATTTCCCGCAGGATATGGCTACCGATTATATAGGATTTAGAAATGCAATGTCCAGAGTGGGATCAAAATCACAAGAAAAAAATAAATCGGCTAGAAATTAAGAAGATTCTTAGCTAAAGAATAGCGGTTTAAAAAGTTGGTTTTTTCCACTTTTTAAGCCGTTTTTGTTTATACTTAATTTTTTATCATGAAAATTGAAAAACTTCATCAACTATTTCTGGAGAGTGCGGGTGTAACCACAGACTCTCGCAATATCCTTGACGGAGGAATCTTTTTCGCTTTAAAGGGCGATAACTTTAACGGAAACGCTTTCGCCTCTAAAGCACTTGAAAAAGGAGCTAAATACGCTGTAATAGATGAAAAAGAATATGCAGAAAACGAGGATTGCATTCTGGTAAAAGACAGCCTTAAAGCACTGCAGAAACTCGCTAATTTTCATAAACACTATCTAAACATTCCTATCCTGGCTATTACCGGGAGTAATGGTAAGACCACCAGCAAGGAACTTATTTCTGCCGTTTTGAGCCAGAAATTTACCACGGTAGCCACCAAAGGAAATCTCAATAACCATATTGGGGTTCCTCTCACATTGTTAAGTATGAATGAAACTACAGAAATGGGAGTGGTAGAGATGGGAGCAAATCACCACGGTGAAATAAAAAAGCTATGCAAGATCGCCCATCCCGACTATGGGTATATCACCAATTTCGGAAAAGCTCATTTGGAAGGCTTCGGAAGTGTTGAAGGTGTTATAAAAGCCAAAAGCGAATTATACAATTTTCTGAAAAAGAACAACAAACTTTTATTCCTAAACGCAGACGACCCCATTCAGCAGAAAAACTTACGGTATTCGCCCCACTTCAGTTTCGGTAAAGACAAAGAAGCAGATGTTCAAATCTCCTATCGAGAAATTAGTTTACTTGCGGAGATTTCAGAAGGAGAAACCATTTATAAAAGTCAGCTAATGGGTTCTTACAATGCAATAAATATGGCTGCAGCAGTTTGTATCGGAAAATATTTTAGAATACAGGATTCTAAAATTCAAGAGGCGATCCAATCCTACTCTCCCAAAAATAATCGCTCGCAGTTATTACAGTTAGAAGATATGAGCCTGCTTATGGATGCCTACAACGCGAATCCCACAAGTATGAGAGCAGCGTTGGAGAATTTCAGCAGTTATCCTCACGAAAAGAAAATCGCCATCTTAGGAGACATGTTTGAACTGGGTTCTAATTCGGCACAGGAACATCAGGATATTATTACTCTTCTTGAAAATTCTTCCATAGAAAAAGCTTTCGTAACAGGAAGCAATTTTAATAAAGTAATTCTTTCAAACCCGAAAATTGAAAAGTTTGAAAAGTTTGAAGATCTTCAGCAAGTACTTTCAGAAACCGATTTAAAAGGCGCTTTTATTCTTATAAAAGGTTCACGCAAGATGGCTCTGGAACGTCTTATAGATTTGTTCAAAAAAACATACGAGTAGAATAAAGCTATTCTGCCGTTATTTCTTTTAGGTTCTCATGACTTATTCTTACTGCTTCCAAAGGAGTATGATTATAGGTTTTGTCCTGCTCTACAAGATAATGTTTCATTCCAGCCAATTCTTTATGCGCGAAAATTTCTTTAAAATCTATAGTTCCTGTTCCCACGGGAGCAAATCTTCCCTGCTTATCCATATCTTTTACATGCCACAATTTAAAACGACCAGGATATTTTTTAAAATAAGACACAGGATCTTTTCCGGCATTAGTGATCCAATATAAATCCATTTGGAAATTCACATATTTTGGATTTGTGTGCGCAAGCAGATAATCGTAGATGAGCTCTCCGCTGTCGTCTTTCTTGAATTCGAAATTATGATTGTGATACAACAGTTTTAATCCTGCTGCCTCACATTTTTTCCCGATGTCATTTAAAAAATCAGCCAGCCATTTAGCGTTGGCATCCATTCCCATTTGATGGGTTTTTTCATCGACCTTAAAATGCCCCATAGGAGGCACGGGAATAATAAAATATTCGAAGCCTGCCGCTTTTACATCCTTTATCATCTGGTCCACGTTCTCCATCGTTACTGCGCCCTGGTGGGTACTCAAAGGAACCATCCCCAGATCCTCCACATATTTTTTAAAGGCTGCAGGCGCCATTCCATAAAATTTACCATCATTATATCCCGCAGCTTCAACATATTTATAACCAATATCCGCTACTTTTTGAAGTGTTTCCTGAGGATTAGATGCCATGTCATCGCGCACCGAATAAAGTGCCAGGCCTCCGAATTTTTCCTGAGAAAAGATCTGAGTCGTGGAAAGAAAAAAGATAGAAAGAAGTAATATTGCGAATTTCCTATTGATGATATACATATACGGATATAAAAAAATTAATATTCCCTAAAATATCAAAAAATTCCGGGTATAACTCAAAAAAAAATAAAAAAATAAGAGTGGGTGATACTGGGTTCGAACCAGTGACCCCTACCTTGTCGAGGTAGTGCTCTGAACCAGCTGAGCTAATCACCCTTTTTACACAATTTCTGAACGAAGATAAAATAAATTATCCTGAGATCGCAAGAATCAGAAAAGAAAGAGTTAAAACAAAAAAAGCTTCCAAAATGGAAGCCTTAAGGTGGTGGGCAATGAGGGATTCGAACCCCCGACCCCCTCGGTGTAAACGAGGTGCTCTGAACCAACTGAGCTAATTGCCCGCTATTGCTTGAATGCGGATGCAAATATAAAGTAG
>JBAVQO010000589.1:0-1748 GCA_049694135.1 Gillisia sp.
GCTCCTTCCGGAACGTGAATATGAACATTGTATTTTTCAAAGATTTCGGGATCTAAACCTATTTCTGTGGCGTTTGCTTTAATATATTCCATCGCAATCGTCGCAGATTCCTTCATCACTTTTCCCAGGTTCCCGGTGATATTCAGGTTTCCTTTTCCTTTGGAAAGAATAGATTCAATAAACAGAATATCTCCTCCCACCTGAGTCCAGGCCAGTCCGGTTACCACTCCCGCAACTTCATTATTTTCATATTTATCGCGTTCCATTCGGGGGCTTCCCAGGATTTCCACGATATCTTCGTTGCTGATTTTTACATTATACTTCTCTTCCATCGCTATATTTTTGGCGGCATACCGCACCATTTTAGCGATTTGTTTCTCCAGACCACGCACTCCTGATTCACGGGTGTACCCTTCCACAATTTTTTCCAGCTGTGGTTTTCCTATTTTAATGTCATCTTTGGTCAGGCCATGTTCCTGTAATTGCTTTGGAAGCAAGTGCTGCTTCGCAATCTCTACTTTTTCTTCTATGGTATAACCGGTAACATTTATTATTTCCATCCGGTCCCGAAGCGCAGGCTGAACAGTCGAGAGACTGTTTGCCGTTGCAATAAACATCACTTTTGAAAGATCAAATCCCAGTTCCAGGAAATTATCATGAAATTCACTGTTCTGTTCGGGATCCAGCACTTCAAGCAATGCTGAAGAAGGATCTCCTGAATGACCACTGGTAAGTTTATCAATTTCGTCCAGTACAAAAACGGGATTAGAAGTTCCAGCTTTCTTCAGGCTTTGAATAATTCTCCCGGGCATCGCACCTATATAAGTTTTACGGTGCCCTCGGATTTCAGCTTCATCTCTTAATCCTCCCAAAGAAACGCGAACGTATTCCCGTCCCAATGCTTCGGCAATTGATTTTCCAAGAGAGGTTTTACCCACTCCCGGAGGCCCATACAGGCAAAGAATAGGCGATTTCATATCGTTTCTCAATTTTAAAACTGCCAGATATTCAATAATCCGCTCTTTTACGTCATCTAAACCGTAATGATCGCGATCCAGAATACGTTTAGCCCGTTTTAAATCGAATTTATCTTTGCTGAATTCATTCCACGGAAGGTCCAGAAACAAATCGAGATAATTGCGTTGGATAGAATATTCTGAAACCTGCGGATTCATGCGCTGCATCTTGGAAAGTTCCTTTTCAAAGTGCTTCTTCACAGGTTCATCCCATTTTTTCTTTTTGGCCCGCACACGCATTTCTTCAATTTCATCTTCGTGAGAAACTCCGCCCAATTCTTCCTGAATGGTCTTCATTTGCTGATGAAGGAAATATTCGCGCTGTTGCTGGCTCATATCACTCTGTACCTTGCTTTGAATATCGTTTTTAAGTTCCAGTTTCTGAAACTCGACATTCATATATTTCAAGGTTGCCAGCGCCCGGCCTTTGAGATCGTTATTTTCAAGCAGTTTTTGTTTTTCCTCTACCGTAAGATTCATATTAGAGGAAACAAAATTTATGAGGAACGACGGACTTTCGATATTTTTTATTGCGAAAGAAGCTTCAGAAGGAATATTCGGGCTTCCTTTTATAATCTGAAGCGCCAGATCTTTTATAGATTCTGTGATAGCACCAAATTCCTTGTTTTTACTTTCGGGGCGTTTTTCAGGAACTTCTTTTATAGAAGCCGATAAATAGGGTTTTTCAGAAATAATCTCTGAAATCTGGAATCTCTTCTTCCCCTGAATAAT
>JBAVQO010000590.1:0-2144 GCA_049694135.1 Gillisia sp.
CATTATAATTGATGAAATTATCTCTCCAGACTTCGTTGTTTTTCTGATCTGCAGCAGTAAGATTAAAACTTCGTTGATATACCTGTTCATTCATTTTATAAAATTCTGATGCAGGATCGGTTGAATAAGCCGGTGGTGGAGAAGGCAGAGCTGTAGTTACAATATTTGGAATGAAGGTGCGCAAGGAACCCTGGCATACACCTGCAGCTGGAAAGAAAAATGGAGGTGTAGGCACCCAGTTTTCAGGACCGCCATCAGAAATATACGGAGGGCAAGCATTAAAAGTACCGTCGGTTTTACTCCATTGGTACACAATATCTGCCACATATTCTCCGAATTCATTGGATAACTGAAGCTGGTCTTCAGTAATAATCGATAAAAAGGATTCATTAAATTGGGAGTAAAGCCGTTGTATTGCTTCTACATCTGCCGGCTGCGGATAATCTGCTATCATTTTTAAAGCAATTCTTGAAATAGCCGCATTGGCACAGGCAGGCCAGTAATAGTCTTTTTTCTTACCGGAATTGATGTTTTCTCTGTTTAAATAAGTATACATTGACTGATAGGAAGGCATTCCGGGAACTACAGATTCATAAAGCGCCAGGCCACTGTAAGTTAAAATCCTAATACTTTGAGGATTGAAGTAAGGCGTATTTTTTGAAATGTCTGTTAATAAAGAAAAATACGCGGCTGCTACATCTGCATTATACTTTTTAGTATGCGGAAGTGAATTAGTCCCAAGATCTACCGGGTTTATATTCGTAAGAGAATTTTGTTTGCTCAATTCTTCTTTTTCACAACTTATAGTTAACAGAAAAAAAAGCATCGCAAAGGCGGAAATAATTTTTGAAGTTTTCATAATAAAATCGGTTAGTTAGACAATGATGTTACTGCTAGAATAACAGCTTAAAATTGAAGATTATTTTAGGCATGCTGATGGTAAAAAAACGACGTTCTTAGGGAATTTTATTTGTAAGCCCTAAAGAGATCTTTCCAGAGATTTAAATTCATCTTTAAAATTAAATTAGGGTTAGCATCGGCAAATTCTCTGTAATCTTTTACATGATGCTGATAGTGATGATATCCACCTATTACATCAAGACTTGCCTGTCTAAAGAAATTCTTTTAACACAATTGTTCTGAACAATAATCAGTTGCCCAATAGGAGGGAGTTTAAAGGCAAGAAATGCTCGATTTAATTTGGCTTTTGAATCCTTTCATAGTAATAATATACTTGCTCTGGTCCATAAAGGGAGTTTGCAAAATTCCAATCATATTTTAAAATTAATTCTGTTGGAGTTACATCAACCAGATATATATTATTATAAACATATATTTTGAATCTATTCGCTTCAATTAACTCCCAATTATCTATTTCAGAATATAAAGTACAGGTACCATTCTGTTTATAATAGCTATTTTCGAAAACTACACCATCATTATTGAACTGTAAAAAGCTTATTCCGCAATCTTTATGTTCGAAATCTTGATATTTATAATACCTTATGTTACCATCATTATTTTCATCAACTCCTAATTTTACGATCTTCCATCTTCCTATAAATAAATTACTAGAAGAACTGTCTATCGGCATATCTAAATAAGTACTGGAACTACCTTCACCATCTAAAAAGCCAAAAAATATATTTGTTGGATTACTATTGGTTGGGAGATCCTCATTAATAGTTCCTGGGTTATCGCCATAAACAGCCGCATTCTCGACTTTTGGAGAATCTGTTGTACAAGAAACCAATATTAAAAACCATACTAATTTTGGTAATCTGACCAAGTTTTTCAGAACCGGATTTAAATGTGGAATTGAATTAATACCAACATCTACCTGATTTAAATTTGCAAGAGAATTCTGTTTGTTCGATTTGTCTTTTTTCAACCTGTATTTATCTGAAAAAAGCAGTGCAAAAGCTGAAATATTTTTTTTAGTTTTCATAATAAAATCTATTAGGTAGACAATGGTGTTACTGCTAGAATAACAGTATAAAGTTGTAGATTTTATTAGGGATTCTGGTGGTAGAAAAACGACATTTTATCCCAATTTATTTGTAAGGCCCAGAGACCTTTCCAGAGATTTAAATTCATCTTTAAAAAACAAATTAGGAGTAGCCTGGGCAAATTCCTGATAATCT
>JBAVQO010000591.1:0-11509 GCA_049694135.1 Gillisia sp.
TGCTGGATGATGAAGGAAACGAAATAATTCTTCCCAAGGATAGGCAGATTCCTTCAGATTTCTTCAGAAAAGGTGAAAATGTTCGGGGAGTAATCGAAAGCGTGGAACTTAAAGGAAGCAAACCACAGATTATCATGTCCAGAACAGCGCCTGTTTTTCTTGAAAAATTATTCGAACAGGAAATTCCTGAAGTTTTCGATGGGTTAATCACCGTTAAAAAGGTAGTTCGTATTCCTGGAGAAAAAGCAAAAGTAGCGGTAGATTCTTACGATGACAGAATAGATCCTGTAGGTGCCTGTGTGGGGATGAAAGGATCAAGAATCCACAGTATTGTTCGCGAATTGGGCAACGAAAATATAGATGTAATTAATTACACCAATAATGATACTCTTTTTATTACAAGAGCACTTAGCCCCGCAAAAATAATTTCTGTAAAGCTGGATGAAGAAAATAAACGTGCCGAGGTAATGCTAAAACCAGAAGAAGTTTCCAAAGCAATTGGCCGCGGCGGTCATAATATTCGTCTGGCAGGCCAATTAACCGGTTTTGAAATAGATGTTTATAGAGATGGGGGCGAAGAAGATGTGGAATTACGCGAATTTGCCGATGAAATTGAAGATTGGGTGATTGCCGAATTTGCCAAAATAGGTTTAGATACCGCAAAAAGTATTTTGGAACAGGATTTGGACGACCTGGTGCGCCGAACAGATTTAGAAGAAGAAACCATTCGGGATGTTATACGGGTATTAAAAGAAGAATTTGAAGAATAAAAATCTGCTTTTTTAGCAGTAAATAATAATTATAAGAGGTTAATTTAGAGGCAATTTATGGCTGAAGCAAAAACAATGCGATTAAACAATGTGCTACGTGAATTCAATATTTCATTAGATCGTGCGGTAGAATTCTTAAGTTCTCACGGTCACGATATTGAAGCGCGTCCTACCACAAAAATTTCTGCAGAGGTATACCAGGTACTTTTTGATGAATTTCAAACAGATAAAAGTAAAAAGGTTGCTTCTAAAGAAGTTGGCGAAGAAAAACGCAAAGAGAAGGAAGAACTGCGCCTGGCCAGAGAGAAGGAGTTGGAAGAGAAGCGCAAAGCGGAAGAAAAAAAGCAAGAGGTTGTAACTGCCCGTGCTAAGTTAGAAGGGCCAAAACAAGTGGGTAAAATCGATCTCGATAAGAAGCCCGAGGGGAAACCTGAGGTGAAACCCGAAACTTCAAAAGAAGAAGAAAAACAGGAAACGCCTTCAGAAAAACCCGAAACCTCTAAAAAAGAAGTCGCGGAACAGCCTAAAGCTGAAGAACCCAAAAAGCCTGAGGCCGAAAAACCACAGGAAACAGAAGCTCCGAAAGCTGAAGTATCTTCAAAAAAAGAAGAAGAAACGCCTAGGGCAGCGAAAGAAGAGAAAAAAGAGGTAAAAGAGGAGAAAAAAGAAACTCCCGAAGAAAAAGATCCGGATACCATTAAAACCAAGTACACCAAACTTAATGGTCCTAATTTCACGGGTGAAAAGATAGATCTTTCTCAATTCAAAAAACCTGAAAAGAAAAAAGACGATAAAAAATCTGATGCCGATAAAGATAAACGCAAAAAGCGTCGTCGCAGGATTAGTAAAGATGTAAAAGGCACTACTGCAGGAGGCGGAAGCAATAATTTTAAAGGCAGAGGAAAAAAATCTTCACGGGCACCTATAACTAAGGAAGAGCCTAGCGAAGAAGAAGTACAAAAACAAATTCGGGAGACTCTTGAAAAACTTCAGGGGAAATCCGGAAAAGGTAAAGGAGCCAAATACAGAAGAGATAAAAGAGATCAGCACCGTCAGCGTTCGGAAGAGGATATTGCAAAACAAGAATCGGAAAGTAAAGTACTTAAAGTTACAGAATTTGTAACGGTAAGTGAAATTGCCACGATGATGGACGTGCCGGTGACTAAAATTATCTCAGCCTGTATGTCTCTTGGAATGATGGTAACTATGAATCAGCGGTTAGACGCTGAAACGCTTTCTATTGTTGCCGATGAATTTGATTATGAAGTAGAGTTTGTTTCCGCAGATATCGAAGAAACCAAGGAACCAGTAGAAGATAAACCGGAAGATTTGGTGCCACGAGCACCAATTGTTACGGTAATGGGACACGTTGACCACGGTAAGACTTCGTTGCTGGATTATATTAGGGAAGAAAACGTAATTGCTGGCGAAAGTGGTGGAATTACACAGCACATTGGTGCCTATGGAGTTGAACTTTCGGGTGGTCAAAAAATTGCATTTTTAGATACTCCAGGTCACGAAGCCTTTACGGCAATGCGTGCAAGGGGTGCACAGGTTACCGATATTGCAATTATTGTTATTGCGGCAGACGATGATGTAATGCCTCAAACCAAAGAGGCCATTTCTCACGCTCAGGCAGCCGGTGTTCCAATAGTGTTTGCCATAAACAAAGCCGATTTACCAACTGCTAATCCCGAAAAGATCAAGGAAAAATTAGCCGGTATGAATTTATTGGTAGAAGACTGGGGTGGTAAAATTCAATCTCATGATATTTCCGCTAAAACCGGGCAGGGTGTAAAAGAATTGCTTGAAAAAGTTCTTTTAGAAGCTGAAATTCTTGAACTTCAGGCCAATCCAGATAAACCTGCAAAAGGAACCGTGGTAGAGGCATTTTTAGATAGAGGTCGTGGTTATGTATCTACGATTCTTGTTCAGGAAGGTTCTCTGCGCATAGGAGATTATGTGCTTGCCGGTAGACATAGCGGTAAAATAAAAGCTATGCAGGATGAAAGAGGAAAAGATGTAAAAGTGGCAGGGCCTTCTACTCCTGTTTCTATATTAGGTCTCGATGGTGCACCACAGGCCGGAGATAAATTCCGGGTGATGCTGGACGAAAGAGAGGCTAAGGATATTGCCGCTAAAAGAACTCAGTTGCAACGTGAACAATCTGTGAGAACGCAAAGACATATTACGCTTGATGAAATAGGTCGAAGAATTGCGCTGGGAGAATTTAAAGAACTTAATATAATCCTTAAAGGGGATGTAGATGGATCTGTGGAAGCTCTTACAGACAGTTTCCAAAAATTATCTACCGAAGAAATTCAGGTGAATATTATTCACAAAGGAGTTGGGCCTATTACAGAAAGTGATGTGTTATTGGCTTCAGCCTCCGATGCGGTAATTATAGGATTTAATGTACGTCCTGCCGGAAATGCAAGACAACTTGCCGATAAGGAAGAAATTGATATCAGAACCTATTCTATTATTTATGATGCCATCAACGATCTGAAAGATGCGATGGAAGGTATGCTTTCTCCGGAAATGAAGGAGGAAATTACCGGTACCGCCGAGATAAGAGAAACCTTCAAGATTTCTAAAGTGGGTACTATTGCCGGATGTATGGTTACTGCCGGTAAGATCATCAGAAATAATGGAATCAGACTTATTCGTGACGGAGTGGTGGTTTTCACCGGAGAACTGACATCTCTTAAACGTTTTAAAGACGATGTGAAAGAAGTTTCCAAAGGCTACGACTGCGGTATCCAAATTAAAAATTACAACGATATTAAAGAAGGCGATGTAATTGAAGGTTACCAGGAAGTAGCGGTGAAGAAAAAAATTAAATAGGATTCACTTAATGAAAAAAGCAAAAGAGGCGTTAGAATTTTCTAACGCCTCTTTTGCTTTTTTAATAGTTTATGAGTTATCCTCTTTGAGGTTTTGGTACAAAGGCAGAAGGAAAATCATCCTTAATTTTAAGCATGGCGCGATCTGCTTCCAGTCGGTTTCTGAATTTACCAATCAAAACTTTGTAATTGGGAGTTTCATAAATAATGTTAGAAGGCCATTCTGAATATTTGGACCTAAAGTCCTTAATCACTTCGCTGGCGGTGTTATTGTCTCCGGAATACAACTGAATTTTGTAGCGTTCGCCAAGGTTTCCGTCGTCTTCCATCTTGAATTTAAGGTCCAGCAATTGGGGGATCATCTCGTTCTGCTGGATGTTAATTTTTGCACTCTGAGCAGTGGAAATCGATGAAATTCCAAGGCTTAAAACTCCTGCCAGAATCCAGGTTCTCAATTTTAATATTCTCATTATAAAAACGTTTGGTGTAAAAGTAAAATTAAATAACTGAATAGGGGGTTGTTTTATTATTTAGAATAAATATAAATTAACGGTTAACAGTTCTGTAACATTTTTCAAATCGACTTTAAGTATTACTTTTGTGGCTGAATTTTATGGGCCCGCTATTCTATTTTCTGAGTTCTTTTTTTAAATGAATTTAATCGAAATACCGTGCCAAACAATAGATGTAATTCAACTTAAAATATGAAAAAGGTGAAATTCCGCCCTTCAATCCTAAGACTGCCGCAGTTATCTTTACTATTGTTGCTTTCATTTACCTCATTATCATTTGCACAGGAAAAGGACAGTACCGCTAATGCAGCTGTTCAGGCTGCTTCTTCAGATGCTGCAAATGCCCGACAGGGAGAGACACCCACTCCCGGAGGTGCTTCAGATTTAGGCGATCCCGACAAAGGAAAACAGTTGTTCAATACGCTTTGTGCTGCCTGCCATAAGCCATATCAAAAAATGGTGGGGCCTGCATTACATGGGGTAACTACCCGTCTCTCTATGGACTGGATTATTTCATGGGTGCACAATTCTTCAGCAAAAATTGCTGCGGGAGATGCAGACGCTGTTGCTATTTATAATCAGTTTAACAAAACCAACATGCCGGCTTTCCCACAGCTAAGCCCAGATGATATAAAAAATATCCTGGCTTATGTGGAACTGCCAAAACCTGAACCTAAAGCAGCACCTGCCACAGCGGGAGGTAATGCAGCCGGTACCGGAGGTGGAGGTGGAGTTTCCAACGATGTGATTCTTGGAATTCTTGCTTTTGTGCTGTTGATGCTTTTAGTGATTTTATTCCTGGTTAATAAAACACTTCATAAATTTGCTGCCGCGAGCGGTGTTGAGGTTCCTGTGGAGGAAAAACGCACTCCTATCTGGAAGGCTTTCGTTCAAAATCAATTTCTTGTGTTGGTTACCTCGGTAATTTTATTGCTTGCAGGAGCTTACTGGATTTATGGGTATATGATGCAAATTGGAGTAGATCAGGGGTACGAACCTATCCAGCCAATTCATTACTCCCATAGAATTCACGCGGGAGATAACCGTATAGATTGTAAATACTGTCATTATTCGGCACGTACTTCTAAAACTTCAGGGATCCCTTCTCTTAATGTATGTATGAACTGTCATAAATCTATTTCTGAAGTTGCTCCTGAAACTGCTACCGCAGAATATTCAAAAGATTATTACGATGGTGAAATCGCAAAATTATACAATGCCGTTGGCTGGGATCCTGCCACACAATCTTACACCGGCGATACTCATCCTGTAAAATGGGTAAGAATTCATAATCTTCCCGATTTCGCATATTTTAATCACTCTCAGCACGTTTCTGTAGCAGGGGTGCAATGTCAGACTTGTCACGGTGAGATTCAAACCATGGAGGTTGTGCATCAGGTGGCTCCTTTAACCATGGGATGGTGTATTAATTGCCATCGTGCTACCGACGTTAAAATGGAAGGAAACGATTATTACAAAAAAATACACGAAGAGCTTTCCAAAAAATATGGCGTAGATAAGCTTACCATCGCAGAAATGGGTGGTCTGGAATGCGGAAAATGCCATTATTAATTAATACTTTACGAAGTTAATATCTATATATAATATGTCAACAAACAAGAAATACTGGAAAAGTGTTGAAGAACTAAAAGATGATAGTTCTATTGTTAAGAGACTAGAACAAAATGAATTTACAGAAGAAATTCCCACCGATGAATTTTTAGGTGATAAGGATTCTTTAAGCAGTTCATCCACAACTCGCCGTGATTTCCTTAAGTACGTTGGATTTACCACGGCTGCGGCATCTCTTGCGGCCTGCGAAGGCCCGGTTATAAAAACCATTCCGTATGTTGTGCAGCCGGAAAGAATTGTTCCCGGAGTAGCTAATTATTATGCTACTACCATCGCTGATGGTTTCGATTTTTCCAGTGTGCTGGTTAAGACCAGAGAAGCGCGTCCTATTAAAGTAGATAAAAACTATTTAAGCGGAGCGAATACAGGTACAAATGCCAGAGTTCATGCTTCGGTATTATCATTATATGATAGTAAAAGACTAAGACGTCCGCAAATAAAAGGACAGAATGTTTCCTGGGAAGAATTGGATAAGCAGGTGAGCGATAAACTTCAAAATCCTTCGGGAGATCTGGTTTTGTTGACTCAAACCTTCGCAAGCCCTTCTACTACCAGGATTATAAATGAATTCTCTTCGAAATATAGTAATGTACGTCATGTGGTGTATGATACTATTTCTGAAGATCACGTGTTAGATGCTTATCAGGCCAAGTATGGTGAGCGTGCCATTCCGAATTATGATTTCGCTAAAGCTAAAGTGATCGTTTCCGTTGGAGCCGATTTTCTTGGAGACTGGCATGCGGGAGGTTACGATGTGGGATATGCTCAAAGCAGGCTGCCTGATGGAGGAAAAATGTCACGGCACGTGCAGTTCGAATCCAATTTATCTATCACCGGTGCAAAAGCAGACAAACGCTGGAGAGTAAAACCTTCTGAGCAAAAGAAGATTCTTTCTGCGCTTTATGGATATATTATGGGTGGAGGATCAGGAAATTCCCTTACTCCGGAGCTGGATGATGCAGTAGTGAAGGCTGCAAGCCAGTTGCGAAAAGCCGGAAGCGGTGCTGTTGTGGTAACCGGGATTACAGATACCGATGCGCAACATATGGTTCTTGCTATCAACGAAAAACTAGGCAGCGATGTGATGGATAAGGAAAATCCAAGACTCACGCGTCAGGGAAATTCCAAAGAAGTTCAGCAGCTTGTTAAGGATATGAAAGCTGGTAAAGTTGGTGCATTGCTTATTGCGGGAGTAAATCCCGCCTATAGTTTGCCTAATGCTGCAGAATTTGTAGAAGGTCTTAAAAACGTGGATTTCAAACTTGCTTTTTCAATGAAGAAGGATGAAACTGCTGTTTTATGCGATTATATTGCTGCAACTTCCCATAACCTTGAAAATTGGGGAGATATTCAATTTACACGTAAGAATTTCAGCTTAATGCAACCCACCATTCGTCCACTTTTTGATAACCGCCAGGTTCAGGAGTGTTTGTTGAAATGGACCGGGAATGATATGAGCTATCATGATTATATAAAAGACACCTGGAGTGGAACTTTGTCTGGCGCAAGCTGGAATGAAGCTTTACACGACGGAGTTTTTACAGGAAGCAGTCCTGTGTCTGCGCCAGCTTCAGAAGGTCAGGCTGGAATAAACGACGATCATGCGGGAGCAGCGCAACGATTTGCATCGAAAGATGAGTCTGGAGATGGAATGGAACTGGCGCTTTACACCAAGATTTCCATGGGAGATGGAAGACAGGCAAACAATCCCTGGTTACAGGAATTGCCTGATCCAATTACCCGTACCACCTGGGATAACTATGTTACTATGTCCAGAACCGATGCGAAAGCTATGGATATAGAGAATGAAACTGTTTCTAACGGGGCGTTAAACGGAAGTTACGTAACAATAAAACTGGATGACGTTACACTGGAAAGAGTTCCTGTAATTATTCAACCCGGCCAGGCTCCAGGGTCTATCGGTCTTGCCCTTGGATATGGTAAAAAAGAAGGAGTGCAGAAAGAAATGCAAACCGGAGTGAACGCCTATCCGTTATACAAAGATTTCAATACCTTTCAGAAAGTGTCTGTTTCAAAAGCGTCGGGTATGCACGAATTCGCGTGTACTCAGCTTCAGAATACTATGGCAGGTAGAAATGATATTATAAGAGAAACCACGCTTGCTCAATATTTGAATGAAAAGCGGGAAGAGTGGAATCCTACTCCCGAAGCTACTTACGATCAGGAAGAGGTGCCGGTATCCAGCAGTAAAACGGATATCTGGACGTCCTTCGATATGTCTATGGGGCATCATTTTAATCTTTCTATAGATTTAAATGCCTGTACAGGATGTGGGGCGTGTGTAATTGCCTGTCATTCTGAGAATAATGTTCCGGTAGTTGGGAAAGGAGAAGTAAGAAGATTCCGCGATATGCACTGGCTGCGTATAGACCGTTATTATTCTTCTGAAGATACTTTTGATGAAGAACGGGCACGCCTGGAAAACCTTGATACTTTTGAAACTTATAAAGTAGTGGAAACTGCCGATGAAAATCCGCAGGTAGCATTCCAGCCGGTTATGTGTCAGCATTGCGATCACGCTCCTTGTGAGACAGTATGTCCGGTTGCGGCAATTACTCATGGTCGCCAGGGACAGAATGAAATGATTTACAACCGATGTGTGGGAACACGATATTGTGCAAACAACTGCCCTTATAAAGTGCGACGTTTCAACTGGTTCCTGTATAGTGAAAACGATGAGTTTGATTATCATATGAACAACGATCTGGGCCGTATGGTTCTAAATCCTGATGTTACCGTTCGCTCTCGCGGGGTAATGGAAAAATGTTCTATGTGTGTGCAGCTTACTCAAAAAACAATTTTAGATGCCAAACGCGATGGAAGGGTGGTTGAAGATGGAGAATTCCATACGGCCTGTTCCAGAGCCTGCGATAAAGGTGCTATTGCTTTTGGAGATGTTAATAATAAAGATTCTGAGATTGTTAAGCTGAAAGAGGACAAGAGAATGTATCACATGTTAGGTTATCTGGGTACCAGACCTAATGTAATGTATCAGGTTAAAATCAGAAACGCAGAAGAATCATAAAAAATTTGTATTAAGAATCAATTTGTAAGAATATGTCGTCACATTACGAAGCACCTATAAGAGAGCCTTTAATTATCGGAGAAAAATCTTACCATGATGTAAGTGTAGATGTTGGAGCTCCGGTTTTGGGCAAAGCCAACAGATCCTGGTGGATTGTTTTCTCTATTGCCCTGGTAGCATTTCTTTGGGGTGTAGGTTGCATAATTTATCTCATCTCTACCGGAATCGGGGTTTGGGGGCTTAATAAAACCATAGGCTGGGCCTGGGATATCACCAACTTTGTGTGGTGGGTAGGTATCGGGCACGCCGGAACCCTTATTTCTGCGGTACTCTTGTTGTTCCGTCAAAAATGGCGTATGGCTATTAACAGATCTGCAGAAGCTATGACCATTTTTGCGGTGGTGCAGGCGGGTCTGTATCCTATTATTCACATGGGTCGTCCGTGGCTTGCATATTGGGTACTTCCTATCCCTAACCAGTTTGGTTCTTTGTGGGTAAACTTCAACTCTCCGCTGCTTTGGGATGTATTTGCAATTTCCACGTATTTATCGGTATCACTGGTTTTCTGGTATACAGGTTTACTTCCCGATTTTGCAATGATTCGTGACCGTACAAGAAGCCCTTTTCAGAAAAAGATGTATAGCATCCTTAGTTTTGGATGGAGCGGAAGAGTTAAAGACTGGCAACGTTTCGAAGAGGTTTCTCTTGTTCTTGCCGGACTCGCGACTCCTTTGGTACTTTCTGTACACACCACGGTATCCTTTGACTTTGCTACCTCGGTAGTTCCCGGATGGCATAGTACTATTTTCCCTCCATACTTTGTGGCGGGTGCGATTTTCTCTGGATTTGCCATGGTACAATCTTTATTGATTGTAATGCGTAAAGTTTGTAATCTTGAAAATTATATCACCATAGTTCATATTGAATATATGAACAAAGTAATTCTTTTAACCGGAGGAATTGTAGGGGTAGCTTACATTACAGAATATTTTATAGGCTGGTATTCCGGAAGTCCTTACGAAAATTATACCTATCTGTCATTTGGTGCCGCTACCGGTCCTTACTGGTGGGCATTCTGGGCACTTATAACCTGTAACCTTATTGTGCCGCTTTCTTTGTGGGTAAAAAGCCTAAGAAGGAACATTATGTGGACTTTCTTTGTAGCCCTTATAATCAATATAGGAATGTGGTTCGAACGTTTCGATATTATCGTACTGGATTTAAGTAAAGGCCGTACACCATCGTCGTGGGCAATGTTCCAACCTACTTTTGTGGACATCGGAATTTTTATTGGAACCATTGGATTTTTCTTTGTATTGTTCCTGTTGTACGCCAGAACTTTCCCTGTGATTGCACAGGCAGAAGTAAAAACAATTTTAAAGTCTTCTGGAGATATGTACAAGAAATTGCGTGCCGAACATGAGATGAACGATCATATAGAACATGTAGATCTGGATCCCACTGCAACCGAACCGGAATCGAATATGGAAGGAAAATACTTTACTTCCGAGGCAGAAAGAGAAATAGAAGAAGGAGAGAATAAACACAATCCTACTGTAAATGCAGACTCTCTTATAGATTCTGAGTTTAAAAAAGATCAGGTAGATGATATGTTGGAGAGAATTGGGACTTACAATCCTGCCACTCAAAAAGCCGATGATCTTACTAAACTTTCCGAGGTTGGACCAAATATGCAGCAAAATCTGCATCAATTGGGAATATATACTTTCGATCAGGTAAGTAGAATGACTGTTAAGGATTACGAAGTTCTAAATTCTATTATTGAAGCCTTTAACGATAGGGCCAGAACAGAAGACTGGGCTACGCAGGCACAAAAACTTAAAAAACACTAGTATGGCAACCAGAAAGATACATGCTATTTATAATGATGATGATCTGCTTGTGCAGGCTATTAAACAGACTAAAGAAGCAAGATATACCATTACCGAAGTTTTTACTCCCTTTCCGGTTCACGGCCTGGACAAGTTGCTTGATCTTGCCCCAACCAGAATGGCGATAACGGCTTTTATTTATGGGTTAACCGGGCTAACAGTGGCTATATTAATGACAAATTATATGATGATTGTGGACTGGCCACAGGATATTGGTGGAAAACCCAGTTTTAGCTTCATTCAGAACATGCCTTCTTTTGTGGTAGTTATGTTTGAGCTTACGGTTTTCTTTTCTGCTCACTTAATGGTTATTACCTTTTATATGAGAAGCAAATTATGGCCTTTTAGAAAAGCTGAAAATCCCGATCCCAGGACCACAGACGATCATTTTCTTGTTGAACTTGAAGTTGGAAATCATGATGCAGATGCCATGAGCGAGTTTTTATACAAAACCGGAGCTTCAGAAATTAAATTAATAGATAACGCTTAACCGTAATGAAAAGTTTAATTTATAAATCCATATTACTGCTGCTTTTAATGGTAACGGCTACTTCCTGTTTCAACAAGAACAGTCGAAATTATCAGTACTTTCCTAATATGTACGTGTCTCCTTCCTACGAAACTTATCAGGAATATGACATTTTTGAAAATCAGCAGGAAGCTAAAACTCCTGTTGAAGGAACCGTTCCAAGAGGCTGGATGCCGTATGAATATCCTAATACCAATGAAGGATATGAGCAGGCAAAGGCAGAATTAAAAAACCCAATTCCTTACACCAAAGAGAATCTCGATAAAGGAAAGCAACTTTTCA
>JBAVQO010000592.1:0-2936 GCA_049694135.1 Gillisia sp.
GTTTTACATTTTCGCGGGTAATAATCCCGAGGCCGGGATGAATAAAACGGGCGTGTAATTTCTTTCCCAGTTCTATGGCTTCAGAAACACTGGCTTTGCTCAAAATTGCGATAGGGATTTCTTCATTTTGTTTAAAAACCTCAAAAAGTTCATTTTTCTGAAAACTGGAAACTATAAAATCTGAATATTTCCAGTTTCTATTATTCAGATACTCTTCAATAATTTTGCAGGTACCCGTGGCCGTATTTAATCCTTTGAGTTCGATATTGATTTTGCACCTGCCTTCGATCAAGTCAAGCACTTCGGTCAGCAAAGGAATTTTATACTTTTGCTCGATTCTTAAATCGCTTATTTCAGCAAAATGCTTTCGGGCAATTTCTCCGCTGCCATTGGTGGTGCGGTCGAGGGTAAAATCATGCATAACCACGATTTCGCCAGAGGCACAACGATGTACATCTATTTCAATCGCATCTGCTCCCAAAGAAAGAGCTTTTGTTATACTTTCCAGCGTATTTTCTGCCACATGACCTTTGGCGCCGCGGTGCCCTATTTTAACTATTGAACTCATTCTACAAAGGTATTATAAGCGTTTCATTTAAATCCAGGTCAATATTAATCTAAAATAAAGTCTTTAGAAATTCTTAGCGCGACTTAACATTTTTTTATAGAGAGAAGTCATTATTTTCATAAAAATAATCTGAAAAATGAGGAATGATGAGTAAGCCAAACGAATTTCCAGATCAGCAACAGGAACAACCGGGAAAACAGCGCAAGATGCACCCGGAGCCGGAAATAATCCGCGATAATTATAAAGGCAGCGAAAAATTGAAAGATAAAGTAGCTTTTATTACCGGTGGAGACAGCGGAATTGGCCGCAGCGTTGCCGTTCATTTTGCCCGGGAGGGCGCCGATGTAGCAATTATTTATAAGACTGAAGATGAAGACGCGCAAAAAACCAAAGAACTGGTGGAAAAAGAAGGTCAAAATTGCCTGATTATTGAAGGCGATCTTAAAAATGAAGATTTCTGCAAAAAAGCAGTTCAGAAAACCCTGGACACTTTTAAAAAACTGAATGTGGTGGTGAACAACGCGGCGGTTCAGTTCCCGAAAAATTCTCCGCAGGAGATCACTTCGCAACAGATTCATGAAACTTTTGAAACCAATATCTATCCCTACTTTTTTATAGTAAATGAGGCGTTAAAACATTTAGGGGAAGGAGATACAATTATAAATACAAGTTCTGTCACAGCCTACCGCGGCAGCGAACATCTGCTGGATTATTCGAGCACCAAGGGAGCGATTGTTACCTTTACAAGGTCTTTGTCTAAAATGCTGGCAGACAAAAAAATTAGGGTGAATAGTGTAGCGCCGGGACCTATCTGGACGCCGCTTATTCCATCTACTTTTAACGATGTCACCAAATTCGGAAAAGATACTCCTTTGGGAAGAGCGGGACAACCCAGCGAAGTAGCGCCGGCATACGTCTATCTGGCGTCACAGGACAGCAGCTATGTTACCGGACAGGTGATTCATGTGAATGGCGGGGAAATTATAGGAGGATAAGATGGACAAGTACTTTGGAATATCCCTGGAATCTGCAATAGCCATCTGTTTAACGGCGACAGGAATTTATGTGGCAGTAATTCTTTTTACCAGGCTTGCCGGAAAACGCAGCTTTTCTAAAATGTCCAGTTTCGATTTTGCGATGACTGTGGCCGTAGGTTCTTTAATCGCAACCACCGTTCTTTCTCCCTCGGTAACAATGTTGCAGGGAGTTGTGGGATTGGCGGCAATTTATTTGCTTCAGATTACCGCTGCGGTTCTAAGACGGTTTAATGTATTTAAACAAGCTATAGATAATTCTCCTTTACTGCTGATGGATGGAGACAAAGTGTTGCACGAAAATTTGAAGAAAGCAAGAGTGGCAGAATCAGATTTGCGCAATAAGCTTCGTGCGGCAAATGTTATTCGCCTTTCTCAGATTAAAGCAGTTGTTTTTGAGACCACGGGAGATATTTCGGTATTACACGGCGACAGCGACACTCCTTTAGAAGAATGGCTGATGAAGGATGTTCAAAAATCTTAAAAGGATGACATGGAACGATGTGCTGGGGCTAATAGCAGGAGTTTGTACGACGGTAGCCGTAGTTCCGCAAATCTATAAAGCCTGGAAAACCAAGAAAGTAAAAGACGTTTCTCCCGGAATGTTTATTGTTCTAATGGTAGGCGTTTTTCTGTGGGTAATCTACGGGATTACTCAAAACGATCTTCCTATTATAGTTACCAATGGAGCTTCGCTGGCGCTTAATTCCTTTATGTTTTATCTGATGATGAGATACCGGCATAAGTAATAGGTTTTAACGTTTTTGCCTTCATAACTAATGCAAAGGGTATTAGGCTGTTAATCTTCTATAAAATTCAACTAAGAATTTCTTAATCTTCTTTAAAAATGCGACCTGACGTGTTATTTTTAAATAAATCCAAAGGAGGAGCAATGATAGAATTAGAAAAGAAAAGAAAAAAGACAGGCCAGCAAAATGTTGAAGAAGTCAGTAAGAAAGCCTTTCAAAAATTTGTGCTGGAGCAAAATCACCCGTGTGTGATGGCGCAAACCGTTTTCACCATGGATCAGGTAGATCTCCATGTGTATGAGAATTTCGGGTCCAAAAATACGGCGGCAAAGATTTTAAAGGATCTAAAACTTTATCTGAAGGAATATGATTTCGAATCGAATGACTTCAGGACCTTTTTGGCTGTTTTTAAGGACCAAAAAGATTTCACCGAAGAACAATTCGAAAAGTTACTGTGGAAACAGCTGGAATTCTTACACGAAGTTGATGATGCTCCCTGGGATAAAAGGGTAAGTGAAGATCCCGAAGACAAGAATTTTAGTTTTAGCCTGGGCGGCCGCGCTTTTTATATGGTCGGACTGCACC
>JBAVQO010000593.1:0-1527 GCA_049694135.1 Gillisia sp.
ACAGTATGTTATGAGCTTCGAGGTGCGTCTTTTTTTGCTTTAAAAAGACGCACCGAATTGAGCACCAATAAGTTGCATTTATTTGCCTTCAAATGACATTAAATAAAAATAAAAAGCCTCTAAATCATTGATTTAGAGGCTTTTAGTGTTACTTTACTTTGTTAAAAGCGGTCTGGACGAGACTCGAACTCGCGACCCCCTGCGTGACAGGCAGGTATTCTAACCAACTGAACTACCAGACCGTTGCTTAATTGCGAGGGCAAATATACTGTAGTTTTTAAATTCCACAAACCTTTTCTTCAATTTTTAAAAGCTTTTTTTACTCCTATCCGGCAATTTTTTGTCTTTCAATTAAATAGGTCGTCAGGATTTTTTCAAAACCTTCATTTATATCTGCCTGCACATACTTAATCTTATATTTATTGCACTGCTGCTTTAGTTCCGCAAAATACCTCTCTACCTCCCGCCGATAATTTTCCTGAAAATTCTCTGCAAATAAATCTATATGTTTTCCGCTTTCAACATCGATAAACCTGCGGGGAGCATTAGTAAACTGGAAGTCCAGCTCTCTTTTTTTGTCGATTACATGAAAAAGTATCACCTCGTGTTTATTGTATTTTAAATGTTTAAGCGCTTCAAAAAGTTCTGCTTCTTCTTTATCTTCCTGAAACATATCGGTAAACAGAAACACGAGAGATCTGCGTTTCAATTTCTCTGCTATTTGATGAAAAAATGTAAAACTGGCCGTCTGCCTGTTCTTTTCTGAAGAAGAAATCGCTTTCTCCAGCTCGTTTAAAAGCATATAATGATGGCGTTCACTCCCCTTTTCCGGCGCATAGAATTCATACTCGTCGCTATAAACACTCATCCCCACCGCATCCCGCTGCCGTTTAAGAATATGCATTATGGAGGCAATTGCCAATGCCGAAAATCCTATTTTGTTTAGGTGTTCCCGGTCCAGATTGTTAAGATTTGGGTAATGCATGGATCCGGAATTATCCAGAATAAAATGACAGCGCAAATTGGTTTCCTCTTCGTATCGTTTGGTATACAACTTATCGGTCTTAGCAAAAAGTTTCCAGTCTATATGACGGGTACTTCCCCCATTGTTATAAATTTTGTGTTCTGCAAATTCTGCAGAAAACCCATGGAACGGACTTTTATGCATTCCTGAAATAAACCCTTCCACCACCTGCTTCGCCAATAGCTGAAGATTTGCAAAACCTCCAGATTTATGTACTTCCTTTTCAAGTTGCATACTCTTCTTCGATTTCAAAAGATGGAAGATAGTGAAACTTCAGTGAAAAAGATACTATCTCAAAAGCACATTTTCGTCAGGCTGAACTCGTTTCAGCTTCCAACTTCTTACTTCTTACTAGCACATGAAGATCCTGGAATAAATTCAGGATGACGTTTATTTCACTTTTTAAGGAGTATACCTCTCAATAAAAAAAGGCCTGTAAATATTACAGACCTTTTATATAATCAATTCTGATTTCTACAAGAGCGCGTCTAAAGCTTCTGAAT
>JBAVQO010000594.1:0-5521 GCA_049694135.1 Gillisia sp.
GTTCTGGAAGGGCAGATTTTAAATGCCGAAACACATGAACCTCTTCCGTTTGTGAACATTTTAATGCTAAGCAAGAAAATAGGCACTTCTACAGACGAAAACGGGAAGTTCAAATGGGCCGTTCCGCCAAATGTACTAAATGAAAAAGTACAGATAAGTTACCTTGGGTTTTCTGAAAAAATTCTGAAAGTAGCAGATTTTAAGGATGCTAAAATTCTTTTAACACCGAAAGTGGGAAATCTGAAGGAGGTTTTTCTGTACCAGATCCAGGACAAAAATCATAAGAAAATTAATTCCTTCAGGGGTAAAGAACCTATAGGCTTGGGTAATTTTAGTGGTGGAGCCTATCCGTCGTCCGTAGCCAGATATTATCCCAAACCTTCAGAATTCAAAAATGCCTTTGTAAAAGCGGTCACGGTGTACTATTTTAACACCAGTCTGCAACAAAGTCAGGGGTCTTCAAAATATAGGCTGCGTATTTTATCTACCACTCCCAAAGGAGCGCCGGGAGCGGATATTTTGGCCGAAAATCTTATTATTCAAAAAGGGCAGGCGCAATTCAGAACCAAAATAGATTTATTAAAATATCGAATTAAGATCCCTGAAAATGGTTTTTTTGTGGCCGTGGAGCATCTGTTTATCCCGGAAAATGAATTTACAGAAGTAAAAACATTTAAAGTAAATGACAGCCTGATCTATCGGGATGTGCCACTGGTAAAATACGCACCCATTTTTAAAGGTGTTTTAGAAGAGAATAACAGTGATTTTAAATCGTATTATCGTTCTATTTCGGGATGGAAAATGATGAATCATCTGGATAGCTCTAACAGATTGCTGGAAGGAAAAATTCCTGCGCCGGCTTTTAAAGTAGAAATAACCAATTAACATCACCATGAAAATAATTTGTGTAGGTAGAAATTACGCCAGGCATATTGAAGAACTTCAGAATGAGAAACCGGAAGAACCTATGCTGTTTATGAAGCCGGACACAGCTGTTTTGCTTAAAAAACAACCTTTTTTTATTCCCGATTTTTCTGAAGATGTTCACTACGAAGTAGAAGTGCTGGTAAAGATCAACAGAGTTGGAAAGCATATTCAGAAGAAATTCGCGCAAAAATATTATCAGGAAATAGGATTGGGAATAGATTTTACAGCGAGAGATCTTCAGCAGAAATTAAAAGAAAAAGGCTTTCCCTGGGAGAAGGCCAAAGGTTTTGATGGCGCTGCGGTGATAGGTGAAAATTGGATAGATAAAAATTCTTTATCCAGCGTAAATAATATTAACTTTAGCTTATTAAAAAACGGGGAGACCGTGCAGCAGGGAAACACCGAGGCAATGTTGTGGAAAATAGATGAATTAATTTCCTATATTTCACAATATTTTACCCTTAAAATTGGAGACGTTATATTTACAGGAACTCCCGAAGGAGTGGGAAAGGTGAGCGCAGAAGACACCCTAACCGGATTTATAGAAGACCAACAACTATTTTCAATTCAAGTTAAATAATATGAGTAAATATTACGATTTAGAAGGAGTAACAGAAATGGCCGGGGATGATGATGATTTTGTGAAAGTAATAGTGCAAACCTTTTTAGAAGAAATTCCCCCTGATGTAAAATCTATGGATCAGGCCATTGAAGCAGGAAATCCTGCTCTGGCCTACCAGTATGCCCACAAAATGAAACCGAATCTTCAGCTTTTTGGATTGGATCTCATGGAGCAGATTTTAACTATTGAAGCCTGGTCTAAAGGACAAAAAAAAGAAGCAGATGCAAAAAGTGCCGGTGAAAGAATAGCCACAAAGGTTAACCTGGCACAACATCAGTTAAAAAAAGATTTCGATTTGCAATGATCGCAGATATTATTACCATTGGCGATGAAATCCTGATTGGGCAGATCATCGATACCAATTCAGCTTACATTGCCAAAGAATTGAACAACATAGGAATTGCCGTTCGCCAAATAACTTCCATTCAGGACCGCAAGGAACATATTTTAGAGACGCTGGCAGAGGTTTCGGGTAAGGTAGATGTGGTTTTTATCACGGGCGGATTAGGTCCTACCAAAGATGATATTACCAAGAATACCTTCTGCGAATTCCTGGAGGATAAGCTGGTTTTAAATGAAAAAGTGCTGCAGCATGTGGAACAGCTGTTCACCAAATTTACCACTCCTATAAGCGACATGAACCGCGCCCAGGCTATGGTACCTTCTACAGCTGTGGTGCTCCACAACGAGTATGGTACTGCACCCGGAATGTGGATGAAAAAGGGCAATACCGTGTACGTTTCTATGCCGGGTGTGCCTTATGAAATGAAGGCACTTATGCAAAACGAGGTAATTCCCAGGTTAAAAAAAGAATTTAAACGTCCTTTTATTTACCATAAAACCATACATACCTATGGTCTTGGCGAAAGCGCGATTGCAAATCGAATTGAAGATTGGGAAAATGCCCTTCCCAAACATATTAAACTGGCTTATTTGCCCAGCTTCGGAAGTGTGCGTTTACGGCTTTCCGGCAACGGTGAAAATGAACAACTGCTAAGATCTTCTATTGAAAAGGAATTTGAGAAAATATACCCTCTTTTGAAGGATATTATTACCAATAAGGATGGGGACGATGAAGATATTGCAGAAACTATCCGGCAGTTATTGCTAACAAAGAATTTTACTCTTGCCACAGCCGAAAGTTGCACCGGCGGAGAAATAGCCTCGCAAATAACTAAACATGCGGGTGTTTCGGCATGTTTTAAAGGTGGGCTGGTTTCATACGCCACCGAAATAAAAGAAAGTGTATTAAAAGTACCCGAGGAAACTATTGAAAAATACAGTGTGGTAAGCGGAGAAGTCGCAGAGAAAATGGCAGAAAATGTTCGAAAACTTTTTCAAACCGATTATGCCCTTTCTACTACCGGGAATGCGGGACCCGATAAAGGAGAAAGCGATGCGGAAGTGGGAACGGTTTATATTGGAGTGGCCACCCCTGAAAAAGTATTTTCGCAGAAGTTTTTGCTGGGTAAAAGTAGAGAGCAGGTAGTAAAAAGAGCTGTAAATAAAGCATTTGAATTGTTGTATCGGGATCTGATGTCTAAAAAGAAATCAGGATAATCTTTTGCCAACCCAATACATCAGGCTTTTCAGGTTTTTTAAAGCCCACACAAAAACCAAAAAATAAATTTATTTTTGTGTTGGCTGTTTGGTAAAAAAATCGTTAATTTGCAGCCTGTTTTGAAATAACAAAATAAAGGATAAAGCAATGTCAAGAGTTTGTGAGCTTACAGGTAAGAGAGCGATGGTAGGGAATAACGTTTCCCACGCTATGAATAAAACCAAGCGTAAATTTAAAATCAATTTATTAAAGAAACGTTTCTACATTCCTGAAGAAGATAAATGGATTACCTTAAGAGTATCTACTTCAGCATTAAAAAACATCAACAAAAAAGGCATCTCTGCAGTTATAAAAGAAGCACGAGAAAAAGGATATTTAAACAAGTAATCCTTCGCAAAAAGATATACAGTTATGGCAAAGAAAGGTAACAGAATACAGGTAATACTTGAATGCACAGAGCATAAAGAATCTGGTAAACCAGGAACTTCAAGGTACATTACAACCAAAAATAAAAAGAACACACCCGACCGAATGGAATTGAAAAAATTCAATCCTATTTTGAATAAGATGACGGTTCACAAAGAGATTAAATAAATAGAGATAAAAACCTATTAAGTTATGGCAAAGAAATCAGTAGCAACATTACAAACGGGTTCTAAGAGGTTAACAAAAGCCATTAAAATGGTGAAATCTCCTAAAACAGGTGCTTATACCTTTGTTGAAGGTATTATGATCCCAGAACAGGTAAACGACTTTTTGAGCAAAAAATAAGTTGTTAAAAAATATTATAAAAGCCGTCCCGACCAATCGGGACGGCTTTTTCTTTTTATGTATATTTACAATCAAAATTTTGAATCAGCCAATAAATAACCTTCTGGTTGTTGGGTTGTTAATTTTCCCAGGAAGAAATGAGTTTATTTAAAAAAATATTTTCAAAAGAGAAAAAAGAGACTCTGGATAAAGGATTGGAAAAAACCAATGCAACTTTCCTTTCCAAAATGAGTAAAGCCGTTGCAGGAAAATCTAAGGTAGACGAAGCTGTTTTAGACGATCTTGAAGAAATTTTGGTGAACAGTGATGTGGGCGTGGCTACTACAATAAAAATTATAGATCGTATTGAAGCCCGGGTCGCCCGGGATAAATATCTGGGAACCCAGGAACTTAACGAGATCTTACGGGAGGAAATTGCCGGGTTGCTTTCTGAAACCGAATCCAACAGCAATGAAAACGGTTTTGATTTAAATGAAGTGCCAAAGCCTTATGTTATTATGGTGGTGGGCGTAAATGGTGTGGGTAAAACTACTACTATCGGGAAACTTGCCAATCAGTTTAAAAACGAGGGGAAAAAGGTAATTTTAGGAGCGGCAGATACCTTTAGAGCTGCTGCTATAGACCAGCTTCAGGTTTGGGCAGATCGGGCACAGGTTCCTATTGTAAAGCAGCAAATGGGAAGCGATCCTGCTTCTGTAGCCTTCGATGCCGTTCAGAGTGCGGTAAAACAAGACGCCGATGTGGTGTTGATAGATACCGCGGGACGTTTGCACAACAAAGTGAATTTAATGAACGAGCTGGCCAAGGTAAAAAGGGTGATGCAGAAAGTAGTGCCGGGCGCTCCGCACGAAGTTCTTTTGGTGCTGGATGGTTCTACAGGACAAAATGCTTTTGAACAAGCCAAACAATTTACCGCTGCTACAGATGTTACTGCTCTGGCCGTCACCAAACTGGACGGTACAGCCAAAGGAGGCGTGGTGATAGGGATTAGCGATCAGTTCCAAATTCCTGTAAAGTATATTGGCGTGGGAGAAGGTGTGGAAGATTTACAGGCCTTTAATAAATTTGAATTTGTAGATTCTTTCTTTAAAAAATAGACATCTTTCGATGTCTTTTTTTATTTATAGAAGAACACAAGATAGTATTGCATAATTATAAACTAAAAAAATGATGAAAAAGTACTTCTTCTTTTTACTTGCTGTCTGCCTTATTGGCTGTAAACAAAAATCCGAGAATCCGCAGGAAACCACTCCCGCAAAAGATACCGTACAGGGTCCTAAAGAAATGGACTTTAAAGTAGTAGATTCCAAATACACCACAAAAGATTCCGTTTGGGAGCCTTTTAACCAAACTCTCGACTCTTTTCCGGAGAGCCGTTACCAGGAAATGCTTCCGTTGGTGATGGATAAAGATATTTCCACACTTCAGCAGGAAATAAAAGATAAAAAATTCTCTTACGAAGATCTCGTGCTGTTTTATATGACCCGAATTCGAAAATACGACCGCAATAATGATAAAAGTTTGAATTCTGTCATCGCTATTAATCCAAAGATCATCGAGCAGGCAAAAGAAAAAGACGGTCAGGCAGCTCCCGATGGAAATCTTATGTACGGAATTCCTGTATTGTTGAAGGATAATGT